>JBFJMM010000005.1:0-27250 GCA_041633885.1 Porticoccaceae bacterium | reverse complement strand
TCGCTGATTTCCGCCAGCGTTGCCGCCGATCGAATGGCATCCTGTAAATTACCCAATTCGTCCACCAGGCCCAGTTCCTGCGCCTGTGTCCCGGTCCACACGCGTCCCTGGGCAATGTTGTGTACCGCCTGGGTGGTCTGGCTACGACCCGCGGCCACCAGTTGCAAGAATTGTCGATAGATATGTTCCACGCTCAACTGGATCGCCCGTTGTGCCTTGGGGCTGAGCGGTCGGTCGAGGTGGTACAGGTCGGCCAGTTCGGTGGTGCCGACGCCATCGCTGTGAATGCCAAGGGATTGCAGGCTGTTTTCAAAGGTCGGCACCATACCGAACACGCCGATGGATCCGGTCAGCGTGGTGTCCGCGGCCCAAATCTTATCCGCATCTGCGGCTATCCAGTAACCGCCGGAAGCGGCCACGGAGCCCATGGAGACTACCACCGGTATGCCGGCCGCCCGGGTCTGCAGAATTTCCTGACGGATCAGGTCCGCTGCAAAAGCGCTGCCGCCGGGGCTATCAATGCGTATCACCAGGGCGCGCAGCTCCTGATCCTTGCGGGCCGTTCTCAGCAGTTCGCTGAGGGTGTCGCCACCAATGCTGCCCTCCGGCTGATCGCCGTCCAGAATCATGCCCGTGGCGATCACCACGCCAATTTTATTGGCGCTGGTTTGAGGTTTCGCCTTGAGACGCAGGTGGAACAGGTATTCTTTCATGTCGACCTGCGAAAAATCTTCGCCGCTATTCTTCTCGCCGGGTGCCAGCTCCTGCAGGCGCGCGAGCATTTGCGGGCGAGTACTGAGCTTGTCGACCAACGTCACTTGCAGGGCCAGTTGTGCGGCATCGCCGTCCACCTCGGCCAGTTGCACATCGAGCTGGTTGACATAACGATTGACAGTGTCCGGGGGCAGATCGCGTCTTTTTTCCACCCTGTCGGTGTAGGTCTGCCACAGTGCATTGAGCCACAGCGATGTGTGTTCACGGGAGGCTGGGGACATGTCGTTGCGGATAAAGGGTTCGACCGCGTCTTTGTAATCCCCCACTCGGAAAATGTGAAATTTTATTTTAAGTTTGTCCAGTGCGTCCTTGAAATAACTGCCGTAACTACCGTAGCCGGTAAGGGCTACCGCGCCCATTGGGTTGAGATGAATTTCATCGGCAAAGCTGGCGAGGTAGTATTGCTCCTGTGTGTAATTGTCGGCTACGGCAATGACGGGCTTGCCCTGGGCCCTGAAGCGTTCGATGGCGGCGCCAATATCGCTCAGCTTGCTGATACCGCCACCGAGCAGGTAGTCAGGTTCCAGCACCAGGCCGACAATACGTTTGTCGCTTGCTGCGCCGTCGATGGCTTCGATCACGTCCTTTACAACGGTCTCGCTATCCTGTGCCGTGCCCTGTTCAAGGAGTTGGCTAAACGGGTCGGAGTAGGCGCGCTGTTCCACCAGGATGCCGCTCGGAGCAATCCGTAGCAGGGCGCGCTCGGGTAGCGGACGCACGTTGTCGATAAACAGGCTGACGATAAGCCCGATAAAAAGGAGGACAATAAAAAAGCGAACGACGGCGCGCAGAAAACCAAATATTTTGCCAATAAAGCGCCATGTGCGACGTACAAATCCTGGATTTTCCTTACTCATCAGCCGGTCCTGCGCGGTTGGTAACACCTGGATCTGCCGCTGCCGGGGTAGCACTGTCCGGGGTGCGCCATTGCAGCCAGCGACTCAATAGCATCGCCGCGACAAACAGTACGGATACCGCGACAACGGCAATCACATCGTAGAAGGTGCGGTCGGGTTCAAAGAGATTGGCGACGATGGCGGTAAAATAAATCAACGCCACAAAACATAACAGAATCAGCGTGCGGGGATTGTCGCGCAACATCCCGGGCGCGAACAGCGCCAGCGGCGCGGTGGCAATAACCACCAGTACCGCTGCGGTACCACTTTTGATTCCGCCGATGATCAACGCGGCGAGCAAGAGACCATAACTCAACCGGGTTGCTACGCGCGCCACGGATACCAGCTTGAGCATAGACGCGGAATTCACTGAGGTTTCGCTTTCCGCGATGTCTGGTTCACGCTGGCACCAGCTTGCTTGCCAGGAGCGCGATCCGTTTGCCGAGTGCGCGGCACAGGGTCTGTTCGTCGTCGCTGATCTGTCGCGTGGCGTCGGCGCCCGCGACATGGGAGGCGCCGTAGGGGGTGCCGCCGGTGGCAGTGCGGGACAGGGCGGTTTCGCTGTAGGGAATGCCGCCGATAATCATGCCGTGGTGTAACAGGGGCAGCATCATGCTGAGCAGGGTCGATTCCTGTCCGCCGTGCAGACTGGCGGTACTGGTGAACACGCCGGCCGGTTTGCCGACCAGAGCGCCATTCATCCAGATATCTCCAGTCCCGTCGAGAAAAAACTTGAGTGGGGCTGCCATGTTGCCAAACCGGGTGGGACTGCCCAGCACCAGTGCGCTGCAGTTGGCCAGGTCTTCGTTGGTACAGTAGGGCGGCCCGTCGGCGGGGATTGCGGGGGAGGTTGCCTCACAGGTTGCGGACACCGGGGGCACGGTGCGCACCCGGCTGGCAATACCCGCACTTTCTATGCCTGTTGCAACTTCCCGCGCCAGTTTTTCAGTGTTTCCGTAGCGGGAATAATAGAGCACCAGTACGTAGGCGGCCGTGGTCACAGGATCGCCAGCACGTTGTGCGGTGGACGACCGATAACCGCCCGTTCACCGTTCACGACAATGGGTCGCTCGATAAGTAGTGGGTGAGCGGCCATCGTTGTGAGCAACTGCGCGTCGGTCAGGGACGGATCCCGCAGTTGTAGTTCCCGGTACAGCGGCTCGCCGGTGCGGATCAAGTCCCGTGCGCTGCCACCGAGTTTCTTTAGCAGACTGCGCAACGTGGCCACACTCACGGGATTTTCCAGATAGAGCACCACCTGGGGGTTCAGATCGCGCTCTTTGAGCAACGTTAGCGTCTCGCGGGATTTTGAGCAGCGCGGGTTGTGATAAATGGTAATCATGGTTTTGTGTACAATGCGGTGATCGACGTAGGCTTATTGTAATGGGAACTTGTGGCGGGGGCCACCGCCCGCGTACGGCGATATATGGCCAGGCCCGGGACAGCGGGCGGGCGCGGGCACTGACGAGGACACCAGCGTGGCGTGGTTGACGGCCGTAAAATCTTTTTTTTCCATGGCGGGCAGTTTTGTCGTACACCTTGCGCGCCGGTACCGCCGCGACGGTTGTAATGAAAGTGCGGCCGCACTGACCTACATGAGCCTGTTCGCGGTGGTGCCGCTCATGACCGTCACCTACGCGATGTTTTCGTTAATCCCCGCATTTCAGGGGCTGGGGGATCAGGTGCAGGGGCTGATTTTCGAAAATTTGCTGCCCCAAAGTGGCGCCGAGGTACAGCGCCACCTGTCCCAGTTTTCGACTCAGGCACGCAAACTTAGCGCATTTGGCGGATTTATTCTTATCGTCACCTCCTACTTGATGCTGACCAATATTGAAAAAACCTTCAACCATATCTGGGGAACAGCGGGCGGTCGCAAAGGACTGTCAAGTTTTCTGCTGTACTGGGGGATTTTGAGTTTTGGGCCATTACTGTTGGGCATCGGCCTGATGATGCATACCTATCTGCTGTCGTTCGAACTGGTTGCGAGCGGCGTGGAGATCGCCGGAATACCCCACCAGGTCCTCGAGTACTTGCCGTGGTTGATGACCTGGATCGCTTTTACGCTGCTGTTTATCGCCGTACCCAACTGCAAGGTATCTGGCGGTCACGCGCTGACGGGAGGTCTGGTGTCGATGCTGTTATTCCAGGCGGCGAAAGCGGCGTTTGGCGCGCTGGTGATCAATACCTCCTACCACACGGTCTACGGTGCGTTCGCCATCGTCCCCGTGTTTTTGCTGTGGACCTATCTGTGCTGGATGATTATTCTCGGTGGCGCGGAATTGGTGCGTGCTCTGGAAACGTTTAAGGCGGCGTACAAGGGTTACAATTTCCCCAATCTGGTGGCGGCGGTGCTGGTGTGTTGGGCCTGTTGGCGGGGGCAACAAAGTGGTTCCAGCATGAGCGATAAAGATGTGCTGCGCTGCGGCGTGGATGAACAGCATTGGCTGAAATTGCGCACCATACTGCTCGCGGGTAATGTGCTGGTGACCACCGCGTCCGGGGGCTACGTTCTGGCGCGGGACCCGGCGCAATTGACGTTGTGGGAACTGGTCGCCCTGTTCGGGGACAATTTTGTGACCGAGCCGACCACGGATGCGAAAAACGTGCTGGCTGCTTATCCCTGGTTCGCGCCGCTGACCAAGGTTATCGACGCCGGGAGCCGGGAAACGCGGCAGTTATACGATCGTTCCCTGGCTGAATTATTTACAGTGCACGAGGCTGGTGATGGCGCAAACTCGATCCGGTAACGGCCGCATGGCCGACCTTGTGTGGCGGGGATTGCTGTTGAGCGCACTACTGGTACTGCTGCCGGGCTGCGAACAGCGCGCACCGGGTTACCCCCTCCTGGAAGGGAGCTCGGTATATTTTGAAGCGCTGCGGGGCAATCCGGTGTTTATTAATTACTGGGCCGAGTGGTGCACGCCCTGTCGCGAGGAAATTCAGGCGTTTAACGAATTCAGTGAGCGGCATCCGTCCGTGGCGGTCCTGTCGGTTAATTTTGATGGGGTGCGGGGTGATACGTTGGCCGCGCAGGTGGCGGCGTTGGGCATAAAATTTCCCACCCTGTTGCAGGATCCCCGCAGGGCGCTCGGGGTGAAGCCCGCCACGGCATTACCGGAAACGCTGGTGTTGGATCGTGCCGGGCGGGTCTACACGGTATTGCAGGGTCCGCAGACGCAAACTACGCTCGCCGCGACCCTGGGTGAGCTGTTGGAGGCGACACGGTGAACCATTGTGTAGCCGGTGTGGTGCAGGGCAAGGTTCAGGGCGTCTTTTTTCGACGTCACGTCCAGGGCATAGCCGAGACGGCCGGGGTGCGGGGCTATGCGCGCAATCGGCCCGATGGCGGTGTGGACGTTCTTTTATGCGGGGCGCAGGCCGATGTAGAGCGGGTGCAAAAGGCGGTGGCTCGGGGTTCGCCCTCGGCGCGGGTAGCGGCGGTGACATGGCGCGCCGTTGCGGATTGCGGGTGTGTGGGATTTAGTATCGGTTGACAGGAGTGGGCCAAGCGGTCACCAGCCATACAACGACCGCTGGTGATGGGGCAGCCCGCCAGGGACATGCTGAAAAAACATTCGGGAGCCAAGGGGATGGGCGTTGAACAGACCACCGAGTCTGGCCGCCTGGTTGCGGTGGCCGATGTTGCGCATCTGCGCAGGGTCGGGCTACTGGGTGCCCGGGTGGATTCGGTCGATCTGGTGGTGCTGTGCTGGCAGGGGGAAATTCGGGTTTTTGAGGGCCGTTGCCCCCATCAGGGAACATTGTTGTCCGAAGGTGATATCTTCCAGGGCACACTGATTTGTCGATCCCACCAGTGGCAATTCGACTGCCTGTCCGGACAGGGAACCGGGCAGCCCGACGCGGGTCAGGCGGACACTTGCCTGCGCTCGATAGCGAGCAGCATCGTTGGGGGGCAGGTGATGGTGGCCGTCGATGCCGTCCGGAACGTCCCGCCACAGTCCAGTGGGCGTAACATTGCCTCGCTACCTGGACCCCGGCGCTGGCCGCTGGTGGGGAATCTGTTGCAGCTCAAGCGCAGCGCATTTCATCAAACCCTCGAGGCGTGGGCAGACATTTACGGACCTTTGTATCAGTGTCGCCTGGTCGGTTGGCCGATTGCTGTGGTCAGCGATGTCGCCATTGCCAATGAGTTGCTGAAGGCGCGGCCGGACGATTTTCGGCGCCCCACTTCGCTGGAAAAAGCCTTTGTCAGCGGTATGAGTACGCAGGGTATCTTTATGGCCGAGGGCGAGCGTTGGCGTCGTCAACGTCCGGTCATTATGCAATCTCTCGATATCCGTCACCTGCGCCAGTTTTTCCCGACGCTGGTGGCAGTGACCGAACGGTTACGGCGGCGTTGGCAGGCTAATGGGGGAGCCGCAGGTGGCGTCGATGTGCAGTCGGATTTGACGCGCTTTACCGTTGATGTCACCACTTCACTGGCGTTTGGCCAGGACGCCAACACGCTGGAGCGGGAGGGCGGCACGATTCACGAGCACCTGGACACCATTTTCCCTATGCTGCAACGTCGCTTGCTGGCGCCCATTCGTTACTGGGAGTATTTCAAGCTGCCACGGGATCGGGCTGCGGAAAAATCGATAGCTGTTGTTTACGCAACAGTTATTGAAACTATTCGGCGGGGGCGCGCGCAGCTAAACGCCAATCCGGCGGACCGCGAAAATCCTCAGAATTTGTTGCACTCCCTGTTGCTGGCGGTGGAGGACGACACATCCGGATTTTCCGAGCAGGAAGTCGCGGATAACGTGCTCACCATGCTGCTGGCAGGGGAGGATACGACCGCCAATTCCCTCGCCTGGGCCATGTATTTTTTAGCGAAATACCCACATGTCCAGCATACCCTGCGCCGGGAAATTGCAGCTGTAGTTGAGGGCGGGGTTCTCGATACCTTCGAACAAACCCGCCAGTTGCCCTACCTCGATGCGCTAATTAACGAAACCATGCGACTCAAGCCGGTTGCTCCGATCAATATTCTGGAGGCAAATCGTCCGGTCGACATCGGTGGTCTGCGTTTTCGCAGGGGCGAGTCTGCGGTGGTGCTGACCCGCGCCATGGCCATGAGCGAGGCGGGTTATCCGGATGCAACGTTATTTAAGCCAGAACGCTGGCTCAAGGGCGACGGACAACGGGGCGTCGCCAATCCCCGCTCATTTATGCCGTTCGGGTCCGGTCCGCGCCTGTGCCCGGGGCGTAGTTTGGCGCTGCTGGAAATGAAAACAGTACTGGCAATGGTGGTACAACAGTTCGACGTGAGGCCCGGCGCGCCCCTGGAAGAGGTTAGCGAACGTCTGGAATTCACCATGTATCCCCGAGGGTTGCGGCTGAATTTGACGGCGCGGGCTACCGTTTCCTGATCCGTGAACGGGGTGAATTGCCATTGTCGGCAATGACGCCGCTAACTACGGGGTGATAAAACGCACCACCTGCTCGTCGGGATCGCGGCTCGCACCGGCGCGCTGGAGTTTTTCCAGGTAGGTATGCCAATACGTTTCCTGGTTGTCGCACAGATCGCGCAGATATACCCAGCTGTAAATGCCGGTGCGGTGGCCGTCGCTAAAATGCAGGGTCAGGGCGTAGTTGCCCGACGCTTCCAGACGATCGATAGCGACCTGTTTCTTGCTGTGCTGGAGAATTTCCTGGCCCGGTCCGTGTCCCTGCACCTCGGCGCTGGGGGAATGCACCCGCAGAAACTCCGCACTGAGAACAAAATGCGCACCGTCGGGGTAGGTCAGCTCGAGGCTGCGGTCCGGTTTATTGAGTTTTACCTTGTTCGGATGCATAAATGTTGTGTTGCTTCCAGCTTTAAAGGATAAATCGCGACAGGTCGTCATCGCGAGCCAGCGCGTCCAGATGTTGATCGACGAAAGCTCCGTCAACAGTAATCTTGGCGCCCTGCGGGGCGATGTCCGCCGCTTCGAAGGACACCTGTTCCAGCAAGCGTTCCAGCACCGTATGCAGTCGTCGGGCGCCAATATTTTCCGTGCGCTCATTCACTTCCCAGGATATTTGTGCAATACGTTGCACGCCGTCCGCGGTAAAAGTGAGTTGCACACCTTCGGTGCCCAGTAACTCCCGGTATTGCTCGGTCAGGGACGCGTGCGGTTCTGTCAATATGCGTTCGAAATCGGCGGCACTCAGGGAGTCCAGCTCCACGCGAATGGGCAGCCTTCCCTGTAGTTCGGGGATCAGGTCCGAAGGTTTGGAAAAATGGAATGCACCAGATGCAATAAACAAAATATGATCGGTTTTAATCATACCGTATTTGGTGGAGATGGTGCAGCCTTCGATCAGTGGTAACAGATCCCGTTGTACGCCCTCGCGGGACACGTCGGTTCCGGAGGTTTCGCCTCGTTTGGCGACCTTGTCCAGTTCGTCGATAAATACGATGCCGTTTTGTTCGGCGTTATCCAGAGCGCGTAGTTTCAATTCGTCTTCATTAACCAGTTTCGCGGCTTCTTCGTCGGTCACCAGACTCAGGGCTTCGGCCACCGGCAATTTCCGCTGTTTGGCGCGGCCCCCGCCCATGTTGGAAAACATGCTCTGCAACTGACTGGTCATTTCTTCCATGCCCGGCGGCGCCATGATTTCTACCCCTACGGGCGCGGCTTGCACTGCAATTTCGATTTCCCGGTCGTCGAGCTCGCCCTCGCGCAATTTTTTGCGAAACAATTGTCGGGTGCTATTTGCGCCGCTTTCGGTTTCACCCCGCGCCGGGGTCAGCAGCGCGTCCAGTATGCGTTCCTCGGCGGCATCCTGGGCGCGTTGTCGAACTTTTTCCATTTCCTGTTCGCGCAGTTGTTTGACAGCGGTTTCCGCGAGATCCCGCACAATGGATTCCACGTCTCGTCCCACGTAACCCACCTCGGTGAACTTGGTGGCCTCCACCTTGATAAAGGGTGCATTCGCCAGGCGTGCCAGGCGGCGGGCGATTTCGGTCTTGCCGACTCCCGTTGGGCCGATCATCAGAATATTTTTAGGCGTGATTTCGTCGCGCAATTCCTCCGGCAGTTGCATCCGCCGCCAGCGATTGCGCAGCGCGATGGCAACTGCCCGCTTGGCGTTATCCTGGCCGACGATATGCCGGTCCAGTTCGTGAACAATTTCTCGAGGGGTCATGCTGGACATATAAAGCTCTCGTAGATTGGGGAATAAACAACGGTTAACGGCTTCGCCTGACTGCTCAGGATTGCGGACAGTCGAGCGTCTCGATGGACAGGTTGTGATTGGTATAGATACAGACATCGGCCGCGATGCCCAGGCTTTTTTCGACAATATCGCGGGCGCCGAGTTCGGTGTTTTGTAGTAGTGCGCGAGCGGCAGACTGGGCGAATGGGCCGCCGGAACCGATGGCGATCAGATCGTCCTCCGGTTGAATGACATCGCCGTTGCCGGAAATAATTAAAGACGCATCCTTGTCGGCCACTGCCAGCAGGGCTTCCAGGCGCCGCAGGATACGATCGGTACGCCAGTCCTTGGCCAGCTCCACAGCGGCGCGCACCAGGTTGCCGCGGTGCTCCTGCAGTTTCGCCTCAAAGCGTTCGAATAAGGTAAACGCATCCGCGGTACCACCGGCGAAGCCGGCGATAACCTGATCCTGATAGAGCCGCCGTACCTTACGGGCATTACTTTTCATAACCGTGTTGCCGAGGGTGACCTGGCCATCGGCGCCGATGACAACGCTGCCGTGACGGCGGACGGATATAACGGTGGTGCCGCGGTATTGTTCCAAAGGGGGGTGCTCCGCACTGATGGTGTTGGTACATGGTGGGGGCGCCCTGCGCAAATTTCAATACAGTGGTGTCTTTGTTGGCCGAAACCCGGGACAGGGTTAAACTGCGGGAAATTTTCGGGAAGCTGGCGTTTGGCGGAACTACAGGGCGATCAACGGCAAAAACCACGGGTAAAGCGGGGGTTGTTCGGTGCCAGCGCAGTGGTCGGGGCCATGACCATGGTGTCGCGGGTGCTGGGTTTGGTCCGGGATGTGGTGCTCGCCCGGGTGATCGGCGCCGACGCGCTGGCCGACGCATTTTTTATTGCGTTTAAAATTCCCAACTTTTTAAGGCGATTATTTGCCGAGGGGGCGTTTACTCAGGCGTTTGTGCCCGTGTTGGCGGAGGTGCGCGAGCGGGGTGGGCACGCGGCGGTAAAGCATCTGGCCGATCGGGTGGCGGGGGTGCTGGGTTCAATGCTGATAACGTTAACGGTGCTGGCGGTGGTTGGCGCACCGGTGTTGACGGCCATTTTCGCCCCTGGGTTTATTGGTGATGGGGACAAGTTCGCTGCCACCAGCGCCCTGATTCGCGTGACGTTTCCGTATTTGCTGTTTATTTCCCTGACCGGTTTCGCGGGGGCCATCCTCAACAGTTTCGATCGGTTTGCCATTCCGGCCTTCACCCCGGTGTGGCTAAATGTCTGTTTGATCGGCGCGGCGCTGGTGGCGACTCCCTGGTTCGGGGAGCCTGTATACGCCCTGGCCTGGGGTGTGTTTGCCGCCGGTATCGTGCAGCTCCTGTTTCAGGTGCCCTTCCTCGCCCAGTTACATTTGTTGCCGCGACCCAAAGTAGCGTGGCGGGACGAGGGTGTGCGCAAGATTCTACGCCTAATGGCGCCGGCGATGTTCGGTGTGTCGGTGAGTCAGGTCAATTTGTTGCTGGACACGGTGATTGCCTCGTTCCTGCCCACTGGTAGTGTGTCCTGGTTGTATTATTCCGATCGCCTCGCGGAGCTGCCGCTAGGCGTATTCGGGGTGGCGGCAGCCACGGTGATTTTGCCGAACCTTTCCCGGCAGCACGCCACGAAGTCCCCGGAGCACTTCGCCGCGACGCTCGACTGGGCGTTGCGCTTTATCCTGTTGCTCGCGGTACCGGCATCCCTGGCGCTGGTGATTCTGGCGCAGCCGATTTTGGTGACCCTGTTTTACGATGGTAGCCACATCACCGCGCGGGATATTGCGATGTCTACCTATAGTATGAGCGCTTACGCCGCCGGGGTAACGGCGTTTATGCTGATCAAGGTGTTGGCGCCGGGATTTTATGCGCGACAAAATGTGCGCACGCCGGTGCGCATCGGCATTATTGCCATGTTTGTGAACATGGTTTTGAACATCGCCCTGGTAATCCCGTTGCACCATTACTGGCAGGTGGGTCATGCGGGGCTGGCGCTGGCCACGTCCATCGCCGCGGTGCTCAACGCGTCCCTCCTGTATCAGGGTTTACGCAGGGAAGCGGTGTATCGCCCCTGCGCGGGCTGGGGGCGGTTCTTTGGGATACTTGTGTTCGCCAATGGGGTGATGGCGCTGACATTGTGGATGTCGGTGTCCGCACTGCCGGACTGGATATCCCAGTCTGGCAGTGCGCGGGTTTTGTGGCTGCTGGCATTATGCGGGGGTGGTTTTTTAATGTATGCGGGCGCACTGTACGCAGCGGGTATGCGCGTCAGTGAGTTACGCAATTTACCGCGCGCTGACTGACCGCTGAGCCGACAATATGCCTACATTCACCCGCGACCCTGCGTTATACTTCGCCGCTGAACAAATACCAAGAACGCGGTGGCGCTGCCGGTGAAGGTCGGAGAACATGTTTTTATCAGGGGATTGGCGAACCTTCTTCCGGAGCACAAGGGTAACGTCGCCACGATTGGCTCGTTTGACGGTATCCATCTGGGACACTGTGCCATTCTCGAACAGGTGAAAGAACGGGCGGCTTACTACGGTTTGCCGTCCATGGTGATGTTTTTTGAACCCCAGCCCCAGGAATACTTTTCTGGCGAACAGGCCCCGGCGCGATTGATGCGTATGCGCGAAAAGGTCGAGGCTATTATCGCCGCCGGCATCGACCGGGTATTCTGTCTTCAGTTTAATCGTACCCTGCGTAGCCTGTCGGCCCAGGAATTTATACGCCAGTTACTGGTGGATGGTGTCGGTGTGCGCTGTATGGTAGTTGGCGATGATTTCCGGTTTGGCTGCGACCGTCGAGGTGACTATTTTATGTTGCACCGCGCCGGCGCGCGCTATGGCTTCGAGCTGGTCGATACCATGACCGTGGAAATGGACGGACAGCGTATCAGTAGCACGCGTATTCGTCGCTGTCTCGAAGCGGGTGAGTTTGCGCAAGCGGAGCGGTTACTGGGGCACCCGTTTCGCATCGCCGGTCGTGTTGTTTACGGACAACGACTGGGCAGACAAATGGGAACTCCCACCGCTAATGTCAACTTACATCGCTACCGGGCACCCCTGGCCGGGGTGTTTGCGGTGGAGGCGACTGTGGCTGGCAGGCGTCACCAGGGGGTAGCCAACGTGGGGGTGCGTCCCACCGTCGGGGATTTGGTGAAGCCGGTCCTTGAGGTGCACATCCTCGATTGGGATGGTGATATTTACGGGGCGCGCATCGAAGTGGAGTTCAAGCACAAGTTGCGCGACGAACAAAAATTTTCATCACTGGATGAGTTGGCGCTGAAAATTAAAAACGACATTGCTGTTGCCAGGGATTATTTTTCCGCGATGGCGCGGGACGCGTGATCCCTGGGCGCGTGATTAGAGTAACGAGTAACTGACGAACGAGCTATGAGCGATTACAAACACACGTTGAATTTGCCCCACACCCGGTTTCCCATGAAAGCCAATCTGGCCCAGCGGGAGCCGGGCATCGTTAAGCAGTGGCAGGCACAGAATCTCTATCAAAAGATTCGTCAGGCCCGTGCTGGGTGTAAGTCGTTTATCCTTCACGACGGCCCGCCCTACGCGAATGGCGATATTCATATCGGCCACGCGGTCAACAAAATCCTCAAGGATATTATCGTCAAATCCCGCACCCTGGGCGGCTACGACGCTCCGTATGTACCGGGGTGGGATTGTCATGGTTTGCCCATTGAACACCAGGTTGAAAAGAAAATTGGTAAAGCCGGGGTCAAGGTGGACCCGCGCACTTTTCGGCAAAAATGTCGCGAATATGCCCTCAGGCAGGTGGCCGGGCAAAAACAGGATTTTATTCGCCTGGGCATTATTGGCGACTGGGACAACCCCTATTTAAGCCTCGACTTCAAATACGAAGCGGACATTATTCGCGCCCTGGGCAAAATTGCAGCCAATGGCCACCTCGTCAAGGGTTACAAGCCAGTGTACTGGAGCGTGGTTGGCGGTTCGGCGCTGGCGGAAGCGGAAGTGGAATACCAGGACAAAACGTCTTTTTCCATCGATGTCAGCTTTCCCCTGGTCGATGCGTCGGCGCTGGGGGCGGCGATCCCGGAGCTGGCCGGAGAGGGTGAACTGGCGATTGCTATCTGGACTACCACGCCCTGGACATTGCCGTCTAACCAGGCGGTGGCGGTACACCCGGAACTGGATTACGTGGTGGTGCAGATAGAGCGCGACGGCAACCCCGAACGTCTGCTACTCGCGGAGGAGCTGTTAGCTGCAACGTTGGCCCGCTGGGACGTGGTGGAACATTGTATCGTTGGGCGTTGTCGCGGCGCGGCCCTGGAAAACATTCTGGTGCAGCACCCATTTTATACACGCCAGGTACCGATAATCCTCGGCGACCACGTGACCACCGACGGGGGGACGGGCGCGGTACATACGGCTCCCGATCACGGCGCGGACGATTTCGTGGTGGCCACAAAATACGGCATTGCGACACTCAATTACATTGGCGACGACGGTGTGTTTCGCGACGATGTGGCGTTGTTTGCGGGCGAGCATGTTTATAAAGTTGACGAAAAAATTGTGGCTCTGCTGCGCGAGCGCGGGCGCCTGCTCGCGGCTGGCAAAATTACCCACAGTTTCCCCCATTGCTGGCGCACCAAAACACCCCTGATCTTTCGCGCGACCCCGCAGTGGTTTGTGAGCATGAGTGCCAATGGTTTGCTGGACAGGGCGCGCAGCGAGATTGCGAAGGTAGCCTGGCATCCGGACTGGGGACAGGCGCGTATGGCCAGCATGCTGGACAATAGTCCGGACTGGTGTATCTCCCGCCAGCGCACCTGGGGGGTCCCGATTGCGTTGTTCGTACACCGCCAGAGCGGGGTGTTACATCCAGACACGGCCAGTCTGGTCGAGGCGGTCGCCCACCGCGTGGAGCAGGGAGGTATGGACGCCTGGTACGACCTCGACCCGGCGGATGTGCTGGGCGCCGACAGTGGGGATTACCAGAAAGTCACCGACACCCTGGATGTGTGGTTTGATTCCGGGGTCAGTCACGAGGCGGTGCTGCGCACGCGGGAGGGATTACATTACCCGGCGGATCTCTATCTGGAGGGTTCCGACCAGCATCGCGGCTGGTTCCAGTCGTCGCTGAAAACGGCCGTTGCAATAAATGGCAATGCGCCCTACAAAGCGGTGCTGACCCACGGTTTTACCGTGGATGCGCAGGGCCGCAAAATGTCCAAATCCGTCGGCAACGTGGTCGCACCCCAGAAAGTGATTAATGAGCTGGGGGCCGATGTGTTACGGCTGTGGGTGGCTTCGGCGGATTTCAGTGGCGAGATGACGGTGTCCGACGAAATTTTGCAGCGCACCGCGGATTCCTATCGGCGGATTCGCAATACGGTGCGCTTCTTGTTATCCAATCTGGACGGGTTTGATCCCCGTGAGCATTGCGTGGCGCCGGCGGATATGTTGTCGCTGGATCGCTGGGCAGTGGATCGCGCCGCGCTGGCGCAGCGCGAAATCGAGGCGGCCTACGAGCACTATCAGTTCCACAGTATCTACCAAAAACTACACCAGTTTTGCGGCACTGATATGGGTGCGTTTTATCTCGATATTATTAAGGATCGTCAATACACCTGCCGGGCAGATAGCCTGGCGCGGCGCTCCGCCCAGACCGCCCTGTATCATATCAGCGAAGCGCTGGTGCGCTGGATCGCGCCCATTCTGAGTTTTACGGCGGAGGAAATCTGGGCCTGCATGCCCGGTCCGCGGGAGGAATCCGTGTTTGTCGCGGAGTGGTACCCACTGCCGTCCGCGGCGGAACTGGACGGCATTCGCCGCGCCGACTGGCGTGTCCTTGGGGCGGTAAAGGAAGCGGTTAATAAGCAGATCGAGGTGCTGCGTGGGCGCGGCTTGTTGGGCAGTTCCCTGGAGGCCGAGGTGACATTATACGCGGATGAACAATTGCGCGACGTGCTCTCCCAGTTGCGCGACGAGCTACGGTTTGTACTGATCACCTCCACGGCGGCTATCGTTCCGCTGGAGGACGCCGACGAAGCCGCGCAAGAGACCTTGCTCGCCGGACTGAAAGTGGCCATCAGCAAGTCCCGCGAAAGCAAATGCGTACGTTGCTGGCATTATCGCAGCGACGTGGGCAGGCACCCGGAACACCCCGAACTATGTCATCGTTGCGTTGATAATGTGACTGGCGCGGGTGAGGTGCGGCGTTATGCGTGACATCGGGCACCGCGCATGAACTGTTATGTCTGGCGTTGGTACGCTCTCGCCGCGCTGGTGTTTGCCCTCGATCTGATTACAAAAAATATGGCCTCCAGCGTGTTGCGCTATGGAGAGCCGCTTCAGGTAACCACATTCTTTAATTTTACCTTGCTGCATAACACCGGCGCCGCATTCAGTTTTTTAAGTGAAGCGGGTGGTTGGCAGCGTTGGTTTTTCGCGGTGATCGCCGCGGGAGTTGGGGTTTTTATTATTCTGTGGCTGTCTCGTCTGGGCCGTCGGGATGGGTGGCAGAGCCTCGGGTTGAGTCTGGTACTGGGCGGTGCGCTCGGCAATTTGTGGGATCGGATCACGCTGGGTTACGTGGTGGATTTTGTGCAGTTGCACTACCATAACTATTACTGGCCGGCGTTTAACGTGGCGGACAGCGGAATTACGCTGGGTGCGGCGGTATTGATTATTAATTCGTTGTTGGGCGACAAACAGATCCCGCCTGCGCAGGGTCGGCGCAGGGGGGATGGCGAATGAGCGCAATCATTGGCCCCGACACCAGAGTCACCCTGCACTTTTCCCTGGCCCTGGAAGATGGCAGTGTGGTTGACAGCAATTTCGGTGGCGCACCTGCGTCCTTCACCATGGGTGATGGTAATCTGTTGCCAGGTTTTGAGGCGCTGTTGGCGGGGCTGGGCGTGGGTGCTGTCGAAACGTTTTTTGTGGCGCCGGAGTACGGTTTCGGATTGCCCAATCCAACCAATGCAGCGACCCTGCAGCGCCACCATTTTGCGCCAGATATGGCGTTGAGCGAGGGTCTGGTGGTGATGTTTGCCGATGCCGCCGGCGCGGAATTGCCCGGCACCATCACCGCCATTGACGGCGACAATATCGCTGTGGACTTTAATCACCCATTGGCCGGGCACACCCTCGAATTCAAGGTGCATGTGCTTGCCATAGAGTAACTCGGATACAGGGAAACCCATGGAAATTCGTCTGGCCAATCCACGGGGTTTTTGCGCCGGCGTGGATCGCGCAATCGATATCGTCAATCGCGCGCTGGATACCTTTGGAGCGCCCATCTATGTGCGCCACGAAGTCGTGCACAATAAATTTGTGGTGGACGGGCTGCGGGCGCGGGGCGCGGTGTTTGTGGAGGATCTGGCCGAAGTACCCGATGGGGTAATCGTTATTTTCAGTGCCCACGGCGTGTCCAAAGCGGTGCAGAAAGAAGCCGCGCAGCGCCAGTTGCGCGTGTTTGACGCCACCTGCCCCCTGGTGACCAAGGTGCATATGGAGGTGGCCCGCTACAGTCGCGAAGGCCGCGAATGCGTCCTGATTGGGCACCAGGGGCACCCCGAGGTTGAGGGCACCATGGGGCAATACGACACCGGCAACGGTGGGCGGATTTATCTCGTGGAAAACGACAGCGATGTCGCCGAGCTGACGGTCAATGACCCCGATCGTCTTGCTTACGTCACCCAGACCACCCTGTCGATGGATGACACCGTGCGGGTTATCGCATCCCTGCGTAACCGTTTCCCCCTGATCGCCGGTCCACGCAAGGACGATATTTGCTATGCCACCCAGAATCGTCAGGATGCGGTTAAACAGCTCGCCCTGGAGTGCGATCTGGTATTGGTGGTGGGTTCCCCCAACAGCTCCAATTCGAACCGCCTGCGGGAACTGGCAGAGCGTTGCGGGGCTGCCGCCTATCTGATCGACACCCCCGCCGAGATTGATCCGGGCTGGCTGCCAAATCGGCGGATCGTAGGGGTGACCGCCGGTGCTTCCGCACCGGAAAAGCTGGTGACTGATGTGGTGGAGCGACTGCGCAAATTGGGCGCGGAAAAGCCCGTGGAAGTGCCTGGAAAAACCGAAAATATTCGCTTTTCCATGCCCCGGGCACTGCGCGAAACAGATAAGTACATACCCTGATGCTACCGTTCGGGGTGAAATCTTGCCGCCCATCCTTGTCAACAGTTGCCGGTCGGATTATTTTTCCGTCCGTCGCATGGCTGAGTATTTAAAAAAATTATTTGTTATCAAGGCGACAACAGGTGCGGGGGTGTGGGAAAAACATGGAAAAAGCGGCGCTACAACAAAAGCAGGGTCAGCGGCCAGCCGGTCGCCGATGTCGTGCGGTGGCCGGTAACGGACTTATCGTTGCTGCCCGTTCCCGTACCTTGGGCTTCACTATTATTGAAATGATGATAACGATCGCCATATTGGCGGTGCTGGTGGCTGCGGTGGCCCCCTCGTTTATAGAGACCATACGCATGAGCCGCCTGCAAACCCAGAGTAATGCATTGTTTACCTCCCTGATGCTGGCGCGCAGCGAGGCGGTAAAACGTAACTATCCGGTGGTGGTGTGCAAGAGCGCCGACGGCGCGGCCTGTACCGCCGCGGGGAACTGGGAGCAGGGCTGGCTGGTATTTCCGGACAAGGACAGGGATAGCACGCTGGATGCGGACGAGCCGGTGATTCGCGCCGTGGGTGCCCTGGGTGGCGGTAATACCCTGCGTAGCGGGGCCAACTACGCCAATCGGGTCACCTATCGACCGGATGCCACCGCCAGTCAGGCCGATGCGTTTCGGCTGTGTGGGTCGAATGCGGTGGACGAGGAGGCCCGGCAAATCAGCGTCTCCCTCACGGGCCGACCACGGACCCAAAAAGGCCTGGATGGGGACAAAAGTTGTCCTTAGTGAGATACGGTCGAAACTGAACCTGGATCAGATAGAGATGAAAACGCGGATATGGTTGCTATGACGAAAACACCGGTACGGCATGACGGCCGCGCGCGGCTGCACGGGGCGCGGGGCGCGGGGCTGATCGAAGTACTGATAGCGGTGTTGGTGCTGGCCGTCGGTTTGCTGGGCATGATGACGTTGCAAACCACCGCCAAACGCTATTCCTATGAGGCGGCCCAACGCTCGGTGGCCAGCGCCGTGGCCCGCGATGCCATTGAGCGGATGCGCAGCAATCCCGCCGCCCTCGCCGATTATGTGGCGACCATAGGCGAGGGCTCCATCAGCACGGCGCCCACCAGCTGCAACACGAGCATCTGTACGCCTGCACAGCTGGCGGCTCGGGATCTGTACGAAATCGAACTGTTGCTGGACGGCGCCACGGAGCGGGTCACCGTTGACGCGGTGACCTCCAACGCCGGGGGATTGGTACAGCCCACTGCCTGCATCACCCACAACGCCGGCAATGTGCAGGTGGCGATCGCGTGGCGTGGCGTCGAGGAAATGACCAACCCCACCGAGTCGGATTGCGGTGAAGCCACCGGTCTCTACGGAGCAGGCAATGTACAGCGCCGATTGCTGGTTCTATCGACCTTTATCGTGGATGTGTGATATGACCTTCTCACCCCGTTCATTCGCTCATCGCCCTCGCAACACGCCGCTGCGGGTGAGGGCGTCGTCCCGCGTTGTCGGCCAGGCCGGATTTTCGCTGGTTGAACTGATGGTGGCCATTGTCCTGGGGCTGATACTGATGACCGGGGTTATCAACGTCTACATCGATAGCAAACGCAATTACAGTTACGAGGACGAGCAGGCCAGGCTACAGGAAAACGGGCGCTTCGCGTTGAATTTCATCAAAAGAGAGCTGCAGCATGCGAGTTTTTTCGGCGGCGTTATTACCGGCGGTGCCGGCGCTACTCCGGTGACGTTAACGGGTACCGATTGCGCCACCGATTGGGCCACCAACACCGATAACCCACTGGAATTTATAAATAACTTCGCCGGGGCCGTGACTACCATCAATGGCACCAACCTGGCGGGCTGCCTGACCGCGGCGGATATCGTGGCCGGCACGGATATTTTTACCGTCAAACGTACCGCTGGAGATTACACGTTGAAGGACGGCGAGTTTAACCCCGCGCTGACGGCGGCGAGTACCGACCAATGGTACCTGCGCCTCAAACGCGCCGAGGATCTTGTGGAAACGGAATTTGTGTATCTGGGGTCGAGCGGCACCATTCCAGTGGCCGATGCCACCGCTGGATCGCGCACTGACTTCTGGGAGTACCAGGCGGCCGTGCTCTATATCCGGGATTATTCAAACAGCGCTGCGGACGGCATCCCCACACTATGCGCCGAAGTGCTAAGGGCTACCGGCATGGTCAGCGGATGTCTGGTGGAGGGCATTGAAGATATGCAAATTGAGCTGGGCATCGACAGTAACGGGGATGGCACTCCGGACCAGTACAAAACCAATCCGGCGTCAGCCGATCTGGGCAATGTGGTTGCGGCGCGGATTTATTTGCTGGTGCGCAGCATTAATACAGTACCCGGTTATATCAACAGCAAGACGTACAATCTGGGCAGTACCGCCGTGGCGGCGAAAAATGATGGGTTTATGCGCAATGTGTACAGCACCACGGTGCAAGTGCGCAATATTGCTTATGCCCGGTGAGAGAGCGACCGGAAAAAATATGTCCACCATGATCACGATGAGGCGAGAACGATGTTAAACAGACATTCCCCAGGTGGTCCTGGCAAGGCCCGCGGCGCGGTGCTGGTGGTCGCCCTGGTTTTTCTGCTGTTGCTGGCTCTGGTGGGAGTGACCGTCATGCAGACCAACATGTTCGAGACTCAAATGGCCGGTAACGACCAGTTCAAGGAGGAGGCGTTTCAGCGGGTCGAGGCGATTGCCGCGGCAATTCCCTCCGATCTGCCCAATGTGGCCAACAATTTTACCACCGCCGGTGGGGTGGGCTGGACGGTGTGTAAGACCGGCGCCACGGCCGCCATTTGCGACGAAGCCAAAATTAACGTGGCCAGCGGTGTGACGACGGTGCCGAGTGGGGTGACGCTGGACTACTACGTGGTGCGCCAGGCGCCGGAATTTGCAAAAAAACCCCATAAACGCCGTAGCGAGGACAAGGCCTGTGGCACCAGCTGTACCTATTATTATTTTGAAGTGGTTGCCACCTACGACAGTGGCGATACGCGGCTGGGAAACGCGACAGTAGTGCATGGGGTGGAAATTGAAAAGTGATTCGCAAAATGTATCAGGAAGAAGTGGGCGACCGTGGTTCGCCGCAGGTAAACGTGCTGGAAAGGATGGAGGTTACGTTATGAAAAGGTTGATAAGTGCTTGTCTGCTGCCGCTGATCATAGGGGTCGGCTCCGTCAAAGCGGACGATATCGATATTTACCTGCAATCCAAACCCGGCTCGGTGCCGTTGGCAATGCTGATGCTCGACTGGCGCCCCAGCGTGTTCGCAACCCATTGCAGCGCGTTTAATGCCGCCTGCGCAGAGACAATGTCTCCCGGTGCGGCGGCGGCCCTTGAGGCGGCGCGGGTGGCGGCTGGCACGCCCCTGAGCGACAAGGTCACCCGGTACGAAGTGTTTGTGGCCATTCTCGAATCCATTATGTCCACCACCGATTTCGATCCCATTCACATGGGATTAATGGTTAGTAATTTCGATAACGGCGGCACCATATTACAGGGATACAATCAGCTCGGAGCGGACCTGTCCACCACCGGGATTACGTTACCCGTTGGTTTTGCCGGCACGGACAAGTACAAAAAATATCTGATTTACCGGTTACGTCAAGTCAAGGAACCTGCCAACAACAGCAAGTCCCACAAGCTGCAGCCCAGTGAAACCTTTTACGAAATGTTCAGCTACTGGAACGGTAAGCAGGTGCAATTTGGTAACGCTGCGGGCACGGTGAATAATTTTCAGAGTATCACGCCGCCGTCCCCCGCCTTTGACCCCCTGATTCAATCGGGGGCAAATTATATTCCGCCCGCTGTATTTGCCTCGTCTTCCTGCACCAAGTTGTACGCCATCGCCATGGCCATGAACGTGGCTAACAGTGACGACGATCTGGATGCGCGGATCGCGGCGGATATGCCCCACGACAGCGCCAGCACCAAATTCGCGGATATGCTCAAGTATATGAACCACCACGACCTGGTGCCCGGTGCGGCGGGTTCCCAGGAACTGATCACCTGGATTATTTCCGATTCCGGCAGTCTGGGTTCCACGCCGGCCTGGGCGGCGGCGGGTAACTCCGGGGACGGTGTGCTGAATTTTGAGAATGCGGTCGCACTCGAAGCCAAGTTGCGGGAAGCCTTTGTCAAGATTATCAGCGTCAGCAGCACCTTTGTGGCGGCCTCGGTGCCGGTCAACGTCTTCAATCGCATCGAAGCCCTGGATAACCTGTTTGTGGCCCTGTTTGAGGCCCAGGCCACCATTGACTGGCCCGGTAATCTGAAACGATTGCGCCTCAACGACAGCGACGGGGACACGATCTTCGACGAGATCCTCGATGTTTTTGGTGCGCCCGCTTTTGAGGAAGGCGGTGTGGACAAGGGACGCCTGCGGGTTGGCGCCCTGACCTACTGGACGGATCCGACCTCGCTACCGCTCCCGGATGCCACCAAATCAGAGATTGATAAGCGAGACGGCCGCTCCGTAGCCCGGGGCGGGGCCGGGCAGATTATACCAGGCTATGTGTCCGGCAGCCCCGGAAACCTCAACAGTGACACGGGGGCCCGCAAACTGTTTGTGGGACCCAGCTCCGGCACCGCGCTGACCCCGCTTAATGCGGATGCGGCCACCGCGGCGGCGTTGCAAAGCGAGCTCGGCGCGGCCACCACTGCCGTCGCTGAAAACCATATCAGGTGGGCCCGGGGACTGGACGTGGAGGATGTGGACAGCGATGGTTCCACCGCGGACGTGCGGCCCTGGATTCTGGGTTCGTCAATCCACTCCCGTCCCCTGGCAGTTAATTACGGGGCGACCTCGGGTTATACCAACACCAATCCCAATATACGCCTGATGATGGGTACCAATGACGGCTTTTTCCATATCATCGAAAACAGCACCACGGGGGCCGCAGCCAGCGGTAAAGAGCTGTTTGCCTTTATGCCCCGGGAGCTGTTGGGCAACGTAGGTGAGCTGCGCGCCAATACCCGCTCCAGCATCAAGATGCTGTACGGTGTGGACGGCACGCCGGTGCCATTTCAGCTGGACGTGGACCGGGACGGGACCATCGAACCCGGTGATGGGGACGAAGTGTATGTGTATTTTGGCCTGCGGCGGGGTGGCAAAAGCTATTACGCCCTGAACGTGACCAACCCCGCCACGATACCGAGTCTGGCGTGGAAAGCGACCAGTGCGGATGCGAATTTTACCGAGCTGGGCCTGGCTTTTTCCGATCCCATCGTGGGTAAGGTGCGCTACGGAACGAGCGCCACGGATGTGGTGATTTTTGCCGGTGGCTATAACGGCGGCTGGGACAGCGGCCTGACCGGACGCATCGGCAAGGATTTAAACGCGGCCGACGACACCATCGGCAACGCCATCTATATCGTCAATGCGCGCACCGGCGCGTTGATCTGGAAGGCCAAACAGGGTGCCACGAGCGCCGTGTCCAACACGGTTTACCAGCACGTGGATATGGTGGATAGTATTCCCGGTTCGGTCACCCCCGTGGATATCAACGGCAACGGCATTATCGATCGGCTCTATGTTGGCGATACCGGTGGCGCGGTGTGGCGGGTGGATATGCCGGAGGGCAGCGCCGCCAATCATCGTCGCGACAACTGGTTTGTATCCAAGTTGGCGGAACTGGGCACGGACGGCCTGACTACCGATCGCCGCTTTTTTCACGGGCCGGAAGTGGTGCTGACGTTTGACAGCAGCGGCGATTACGACGGCGTACTGATCAGCAGCGGCGACCGTCCCCATCCCCTGGAAACGGATGTGCAGAATTATCTGTTCCTGCTCAAGGATCGCGCCACCACCAGTGGTGATGTCGCGGTCAAGACCCGTACACCGTTGCTGATTGGGGACCTGCCGGATGTCAGTGCCTGCGTGGTGGCGGACGCCACGAATCCCGCCTGTACGGTGGACAAAACCAACGGCTGGAAAATAGCCCTGGCCACGGCCGGTGAAAAAGGCCTGTCGACGCCGCTGGTGGCCAGTGGGGTTGCGTTTTTCACCAGTTACGCGCCGACCAGCGCGGCGAGCGCCTGCGATGTCACGGAAGGGGAGGGGGCAATTTATCTTGTCAACCTGGCCGACGGCTCCGCTTTTGCCGATGACGACATACCCCCGCTGCGCAAACATATCCTGGGGGACGGTATTCCCGCCGGGGTGACCCCAGATGGTAGTGGCGGCCTGATCATTCCGGGGGGCGGTATCGGCGTGGACAGCGACGGGGACGGCATCGAAGACAGCGCTATTCCGATTATAAACTTTGGCGGCATAGTGCCCGACCCCATCTATTGGCGTGAACCGGATGTGGATTCAATTGAGTAGGAGTAGCGGATGAACAGTCGATTGAAAAATCAGGGTTTTACGCTGATTGAGGTGATGATTGTGGTGGTGGTGGTGGCGATTTTGGTGGCGGTGGCGCTGCCCAACTACAACCAGCAGATTATAAAAACCCGACGCAGTCTGGCCGCGGGCGAGCTGATCAAGGTGCAGGCGCGGCAGGAACAGTTTTTTGTCAACAACAAGCGCTATGCCACGGATTTGACCGATCTTGGTTATGGGGCGGCCAGTTACGGTATTGACAACAATGGCAACCCCGTGGCCGCTGCCGACGCTAACCGCATTTACGTGATTCAAATGGCGGCAGGGGCGTCGGCCACGGCGTTTACACTGGAGGCCGTGCCGCAACTGGCGCAAGCGAATGATAGCCATTGCGAGACCCTCGCGCTGACGTCGCTTGGTGTGAAGAGCGTGAGCGTGGGTGCCACCATGGATGCCGCCTATTGTTGGTGAGTATTGTGTCGCACCGGGCAGGCTACTCAATGCCGAGTTTCTTGAGCCTGTAGCGCAGCTGACGAAAGCTGATCCCCAGTTTTTTGGCGGCCGCGGTTCTGTTCCAGCGGGTCTCCTCCAGTGTTTTTTGTAAAATCGTTTTTTCGATATCCGCCATATGCTCATCCAGCGAGTTAGTTGGCGGCGCGTTTTTTTCCGGCGCTGCTATCTCCCGCGCCGCTTCCGGGCTGGCCGACGGCAGACTGTTTTCCTCCGGGACACCAAGTTGCAGGTCGCGGGCCGAAATTTCCTTGCCGTCGAATAACGTCATGGCCCGCTCCAGCATATTTTCCAGTTCGCGCACATTCCCGGGAAAGCTGTGCCGCGCCATCGCAGCCAGGGCAGAGGGCGTCAGTTTCGGGGTCGCGATGCCTTCCCGCTGCGCCAGCCGTTCCAGAAACATGGTGGCGAGTTCCGGAATATCCTGTGGGTGTTCGCTGAGCCCCGGCACGCTGATTTCTATAACGTTGATTCGGTAAAAAAGATCTTCGCGAAAATTTCCAGCGCTGACTTCCCGGATGAGATTTTTATGCGTCGCGCTCAGAATACGCACGTCGATCTGAGTTTCCCGTTCTTCGCCGACGGGGCGTACCGACTTTTCCTGAATGGCGCGTAATAATTTCACTTGCATATGTAATGGCAAGTCCGCGACCTCGTCGAGAAACAAGGTGCCGCCATTGGCGGCCTGGAAAAGCCCCTGCTTGTCCTGGAAAGCGCCGCTAAAGCTACCTTTTTTATGGCCAAAAAATTCACTTTCCATCAGCTCGGATGGAATGGCGCCGCAGTTCACTGGAATAAAGGGTCCGTTGCCCCGTGGCCCCTGGTAGTGAATGGCCCGTGCGACCAGCTCCTTACCACTGCCGGATTTGCCGCTGATGAAAATCGGCGCCTGACTACGCGCCACGCGATTAATCTGTTGGCGCAGCGCCTGCATTTGCGGCGAATTACCCACCAGTAGACCCGGTTGATCGAGTCCGCTCAGTTTGTCGCTCGACAGTTCCAGTGCGGTTTGCACCATGGCGCGCAGGCGCGGTAACTGCACCGGTTTTGTGACGAAATCGAACGCGCCTTTTTTCAAAGCCTCCACCGCGATGTCCGTATTGCCATGGGCGGTGATCATCGCAATGGGCAGGTTTGGATGGTTTGCCTGTACGTGTTCGATCAGTTGCAGGCCATCGCCATCGGGCAGGCGCATATCGGTCAGGCAAAAATCAAAGGATTGCCTTTTGAGCGCACGATAGGCTGCCGCGAGATCACCCGCCTCTTCGACGTTGAGGTCAAGCTGGCGCAACGTGAGTGTCAGTAACTCCCTGATATCGGGCTCATCGTCTACAATCAGCGCAGTTTTATTCATGGTCCTGATCTGTCCTTGGCAATAGCCGCTCCGGGTGGGCGAACCCTATTCTGAAAAATCCGGGACTCAGTTTGTCCGCTGCATCCCGCGTTACATTGTGCGCGGTGTTGCCGTTGTAAATGTAGTCGAGGGTCGCATAGTTAGTTTCGCATAACTCCCTGGCCAGGTAGAGACCCAAACCGGTACCCTGTGGGGATGTGGTAAAAAACGGTTCAAATATTCGTCCGCGGTCCCGTTCCGGAATGCCAGTACCGCGATCGTAGATGTCCAGGCAGGGCAGATTGGAGTTGGGTAGTGTGTGGTAGGCCAGCCTGACCCACGCCTCGCCGGAATTTTCGAGGCTGTAGCGCCAGCCGTTGTCCACCAGATTGGTCAATACCTGATGCAGGTGGGACGGATCAAATATAACCTGCATTCCTTCGTTTTCAACGGTGATTTCGATAATGCCGGGAGTGGCGCTGGCATCGCGCATGTCCTGCGCAAAATGACGCAGCCACTTGTGCAGATACAACTTTTGAAAGGCCGGTGTCTTTTGTCGCGACAACTGCATGACATTTTCTATAATCTGGTTTACCCGCTCCGCATTGTTACCGATAATTTCCGTCAGGCGCAGCAGTTGCGGATTTTCAATTTGCAACTCATCGAGCAGTTGCGACGCATGGCTGATGGCGCCCAGAGGGTTGCGAATTTCGTGGGCGATGCTACCCGTCAAACGCCCCAGGGACGCGAGCTTCAGTTGTTGGGCATGTTGCGACATGGTGCGAATATCTTCGATAAAAATGAGGGTTCGCTTGCGGTCGCCGTGCTCAATGGTGGTGAAGTTGGCCTGCATGTCACTGCTGGCGCGAGCGGTCCTGAACGGCGGGCTGCGCAACCATGGGTACGCTTGCCAGCGTTCGAGTTGTGCAACAAGCTCGGGAATGATGTGCAGCGGCTGGCCCCTGGATAGCGGTACGCCGGGTTGGTGCCCACCCAGCAATTCAATCGCCGCGCTATTGATCAGCTCAATAGTGTTGTGGGTGTTGACGACGATAATCCCGGTCAGCATGCGTTTTACAATAATCTCGTTAAGTTGCTGTAGTTGCGCCGCCTGGTCCGCTTCGCGGCTGGCGGCGGCCTGGGCAGCGAGCATGCGACGATTGAGCATGCGGAACGTCAGCGCTGTGACGAACAACAAAACCCCAAGGGTGGCGGCAGGCAACAGAATTTGTTTGTCGACGCCGTTTACCATCACGGAAAAAATACTTTCGATGACAACTGCAATGCTCGCGACGGCGGCCAGCAGAAGGGCCATTTGCCCTGTAAAAAATATCGATCCGGTGGCGATAGTCGCCAGAAATAGAAAACCTATACCGCTGTCCAGTCCACCGCTACTGTGCATCAGTACGGTCAGTGCGAGGACATCGATCAGCAGGTGCGCAAGAGTAAGGCTCGGGGTTGTTTTGAAGCGTCGCGGCCACAGCAGTAACAGCGTCAGGCAGGTGATGACGAAGTAAAGCACTGAAACGGCGAGGTACAGTTTTGGCGATGAGGATCCAAATACGTCCTTGGCTATCTGCCAGTTAAACACACTGAACAAAACGCCCGCGAGAAACACGCGGTAGAATGCGTACACCCGCGTCAAACGCATGGAGAATTCCACGGCACCCGCGCCAGTCAGTTTGGAGAGCATAGATTGGCAATCCGTTTTTTTGCTATTGCACCGATTTTAGCTGAAAATACGCGCCCTTATAACGGCTAAATGTGTTGGCTATGGCTCATCTGATCGTTGCGCTGGCGCAAGTCAATCCTCTGGTGGGCGATATCCCGGGTAATGCGCGTCTCGTAATATCCGCGGTGCAGCGCGCGCGTCAGCAATTTAAAGCGGATATTGTGGTGTTTCCCGAACTGGTACTGACTGGTTATCCACCCGAAGATCTTCTGTTTCGGCCGAGCTTACAGGGCCGCGTGGAACGCGCCCTCAACGAGGTGAGGGCGGCCTGTCAGAATATCACCGCGGTGCTGGGTTATCCCCGCCGAGTCGGCGCAAAATTGTACAACAT
>JBFJMM010000004.1:0-28117 GCA_041633885.1 Porticoccaceae bacterium | reverse complement strand
TTTCTAATCTATTTTAAGAGGTATCTTTACGGCAGTGCGATCGCGAGACTTTTCGGGGCCAAATGGCTCTATGAAAAATGAACAGTAGCCGTCGTCTCAGCGCTTAACTACCCCTTATCGGTGTATTCCACCGGCCAGTGTCAACCAACCGTGATACGGTTCAAGAATCCAATGATAATGACGATAACCCGGTAGTAACCCCACAGCACCAGTTATTATCTGGAATCAATCGCCTTGAACCTGAGAAATTCGGGCCAGCACTTACCTGGCACACTTCTGCAAAGACCCGCCGTTACTAGCGGGTGTCTTGCTCTATACAGCACCAGGGCTACGCTCATCTGTACCATTACCGATGGACTCCCCTTGCCGTGAACTGCACCCGTATCGCGCCCCAGGTGGCCTCTCCTGCTATTTTAGTTGCCGATGACGATGAGTTTATTCGACTATTAGCCGTAGAATTTCTGACTGAGCGGGGCTTTCAGGTCAGCGAGGCCCAGGATGGCCTGGAAGTTCTCGCCAAATTTCGCACAAATCCGCCTGACTTAGTATTAATGGATGTCGAAATGCCGAATATGGACGGCATCACGGCGTGCGAGTGGATCCGCAATCACCCGGATTTTGGCCATTGTCCAATCATTGTTATTACCGGTCTGGACGATACCGTTTCCATTGAACGGGCATTTGCCGCGGGTGCCACCGATTTCAGTAATAAACCGGTCAATTGGCCGATCTTATTGCACCGCATCACCTATGTGTTACGTGCGAGTACGATCTTTCAAAACCTCAAACAAAACGAAGAACGTCTGGTCGAGGCGCAAAGACTTGCAAAAATTGGGTACTGGGAACTGGATCTTAAAACTAATCAACTGTATTCCACAAAGCAAATCCATAACATCTATGGTGGCCAGCCGAGCGACGGTGAAGGCATAGATTTTTTTCTGAAACATATGCCCGCCGTCGATCAGGAGCGAGCGCTGATAGAACTGGAGCGGTGTAAAACGGAAGGCGCTTTTGAAGGTTTTGAGCACGCCGTGTTGCGCCCTGATGGTAATGTCAGAACGGTACTCACCAAAGGCAATGTGGTGCTCGACGTCAACGGCGAGAAACTGCTGCTAACGGGTGCAACACAGGATGTTTCGGAGCTAAAACAGTCGCGAGAGAAGATTCAGTTACTGGCCTATTTTGACACATTGACAGGTCTGCCTAATAGGGTCTCGTTTACCGGCTCCCTAAATATGGCGGTGGCACAGGCGAAGCGTTCGAAATCTCAATTTGCTGTCGTTTACGTGGATCTGGACGATTTCAAGCTGGTTAACGATACCCTCGGCCACGATGTTGGCGATCAACTGTTACAGGAAGCTGCCAAGCGACTTACCGTCACTGTTCGCGAAGCAGATTTAGTAGCTCGGCGCGAAGGTAAACAGGATATTTCCACGGCAATTTCACGGGTTGGCGGCGATGAGTTCACGCTGCTTATCTCAGCACTGAAGCGGGGCGATAATGCCGATAAAGTGGTGCGACGTATTCTCGAAGCATTTGCCGAACCGTTCTTTCTAAGTGCCCATGATGATATTCACCATCACGAAATATTTGTTACGCCAAGCATAGGATTGGCGGTCTATCCCGAAGACGGTTTGACCGGCAGGGAATTACTCAAAAATGCAGATACCGCAATGTTTCAGGCAAAACGTAGCGGCAAGAATGGCTTTCGCTTTTACAAACAAGATATGAATGAGCGGGTGCGCGAACGCCTTAGTCTTGAGACAAAATTGCGCCGCGCGCTGGAACGCGACGAACTGTCCCTGGAATATCAACCACAATTTAACCTGCTGTCTCGGGCGATCGTCGGTGTCGAGGCATTGTTGCGTTGGACAAATAGTGAATTGAGCAACATTCCCCCTGGCCAGTTCATTCACGTCGCTGAAGAAACGGGGTTAATTATTCCGATCGGCGAATGGGTGTTACATAATTCTTGCAGCGCGTTTCGCCGATGGCAACGGGACGACCTGGATGCGGGTTTGCTGTCTATAAACTTTAGTAGTGTGCAGTTTCGACAGCGAAACCTGGATAAAAATCTTCAAAAAATCCTGGAAAGTTCCGGGCTAAGTCCGAATCAGCTGGTGATCGAGCTTACCGAAAGCGTGGTCATGAGCAATGCGAGAGAAAACATCAGGTTGTTGAAATCCCTCAAGGAGATCGGTGTCGGTATTGCCATCGACGATTTTGGCACCGGTTATTCATCATTAAGTTACTTAAAACGCTTCTCGATAGATAGTATCAAAATTGATAAATCTTTTATTCGCGATCTAGAAAAAGACCCTGATGATAGGGTTATCACCGCAACGATTGTTGCAATGGCCCACGGTTTGGGTCTTCAAGCGATTGCAGAAGGTGTGGAAACAACCCAACAACTAAAGTTTCTCCACGAGATGGGTTGCGATGCTGCCCAGGGGTATTTCCTGTCCTACCCTCTCAATGAAGCGAAAATAATGGATTTTTTGCGTTCCAGGACAATCACGCCAGAATAATATAGTCGAACTTTCAAACGCCAGTCGACCAATCTAGTTACTCTGCTACCAGTGCCATGCCCTTACCACATTCCCGAATTCTGAATGTAGCGCTAGCGGCTTCGCCACTATCATGATAAATTCCCGTGCCGTCAATAACAGCTGCTTGGTCAGTTGGTATTCATATTAATTAATTCAAAGGGGACGTTAGATGGGAAGAGTGCAAAATAAGGTATGCCTGGTTACCGGAGGCGGTTTGGGTATGGGGCGCGAGCATGCCCTCCTCCTCGCCGAACATGGTGCGCGGGTCATCGTTACCGATCTTAATGTCGTCGCCGGAGAAGCCGTCGTCGCTGAAATCAAGGCCGCTGGCGGTGATGCCTTATTTCTCCAGCAGGACGCAGCCTCCGAGCAGGACTGGATACAGGTGGTCGATGCCAGTGTCAAGCACTATGGGCAGGTGGACATACTGGTTAACAACGCTGGTGTGTTGGTTCTTAAATCCATTCAGGAAACAACCACCAAGGACTGGGATTTTGTGCAAAGCATTAATACCCGTGGGGTCTTTTACGGCGTAAAATATATCCTCCCGGCCATGCGTAAGGCTGGCGGCGGCTCGATAATCAATATCTCCTCCATATACGGGCTCATTGGCGCACCCAGCGCGTCTGCTTATCAGGCCTCGAAAGGCGCAGTGCGGCTGTTGACCAAATCTGCCGCCGTAGAATACGCGGAATTCAATATACGGGTTAATTCTGTACATCCCGGCGTGATTGCCACCAATATGACCAAAGACATGCTGGTAGACGAAGAGGCCACCAAAGCGCTGCTCGGTACCGCCCTGATTCGTCGCCCGGCACAGCCCAAAGAAATTTCCTGGGGCGTACTGTTTCTTGCGTCCGACGAGTCATCCTATATGACTGGCTCTGAACTGGTAATAGATGGTGGCTATACCGCCACCTGATATACAGCTAAGGCGCCAGGAGCTCTTTCACGCGCTACTATTGTGCAAGTCCCCGGATAATACTCAACAAAGAAACTCCAACATTGAGGTAATTTTATGAAAGCAAAAGCGGTGGTTATGACCGGTGTGAATGAATATTCTGTGCAGGAAATTGAGCTGGATCCGCCGCAGGCCAACGAAGTGCGAGTGCGCATGGTAGCGACCGGCATCTGTCAGTCGGATAATGCCGTGGTAGTGGGCAAATTACCCATGCCCACCCCTATCGTTCTCGGGCACGAGGGCGCCGGAGTGATCGAAGAAATCGGTGCCAATGTTACCAATGTTAAAGTTGGCGATCATGTCATTACTTCTTTTATACCGATGTGTGGCAAATGTTATTTTTGTCTGCATCAGGAACCTTGGCTGTGTACCGCAACGGATCTGTTTACCGGCATGCAACCTGACGGCACCAGCCGCGTTAAACTGAATGGTAAGCATATCGGTGCCTTTGCCGCGCTTGGCAACATGGCCGAACAGGTGATATGCCCGTCTATGTGCGTAATCCCGATCGACAAAAAATACGATCTCAAAGCGGCCGCCCTGGTGGGCTGTGGCGTAATGACTGGCGCTGGCGCGGCGCTGAATACCGCCAAGGTTCAACCCGGCAGTAGCGTAGCGATATTCGGTTGTGGTGGCGTCGGTCTATCGGCGTTACAGGGCGCCAAGATCGCCGGTGGCAACCCGATCATTGCGGTCGATCTTAACGACGGTAAACTTGAAGCAGCCAGGCAATTTGGCGCCACCCATACAGTTAATGCAGGCAGTGATCCGGTTGCACAGATCATGGAGATTACCGGTGGTATTGGTGTCGATTACGCTTTCGAAGTTATCGGCGTTCCGGCGGTGGCGGCCCAGGCGTATGCCGCAACCCGCCGCGGCGGTACCACTTGTATGGTAGGTGCCGGCAGCCCCACGGAAGAATACAAATTCAGTGCGCTTGAAATGCCGCTGTCATCCAAGAAGGTCTGCGGCTGTCTTTACGGCAGCACCAATGCCAAGGTCGATTTTGCCAAGTTGCTTAATTTCTATGAAACCGGACAACTCGACCTCGATAGAATGTGTTCGAGAACCTACAACATCGACGAGGTTAAAGAAGGCTTTAAAGATATGATCGAAGGCCGGAATATTCGCGGTGTTATCGTGTTCTAACTAGTTTTGTAAAGAAATAAATTTAGGCTCACGTTACGTGATGTGCAATTAAGGGGCAGTGCAAACTGCCCCTTTTTATTTGCGCTACCGCTCGCCCTCAACCTGTCAGGTTTATTGAGGTGTACGCATCGTCACAAACTCTTCGGCGGTTGTGGGATGAATGCCCACCGTTGCGTCGAAATCACTCTTGGTGGCACCTGCTTTGATAGCCACCGCCAGGCCCTGAATAATTTCCGCGGCACCATGACCCAACATATGACATCCCAGCACCCGATCGCTGACGGGATCCACAACCAGTTTCATGAATGTTCGCTGTTTACCACCACCCAATGTTTCTTTTAATGGCCTGAAGCGGGTTTTGTAAACGGCAATGTTGTCGTATTTTTGTCGCGCTTCCGCCTCCGTTAACCCTACGGTCGACAGGTTGGGATTGCTGAATACGGCGGTGGCGATATTTTCATAATCCATCGTCAGCTTTCCATTGTTAAACAAGGTGCTCGCAATGATCATTCCCTCGCGTATTGCCACGGGCGTGAGTTCGACTCGCCCAATCACATCACCCAGCGCCAAAATCGACGGCTCCTGAGTGAAAAACTTGTCGTCGACCACTATAGCGCCGTTAGTGTTGGTAACGATGTCGGTGTTTTCGAGCCCCAGTCCCGTGGTGTTGGGTTCACGACCCGTAGCGTAAAGCACGCCGTCCGCTTCTATTTTCTGTCCGTCTTCGGTTTTTATATGCAGTGTATTGCCGTTTTTCTCTATCCCAGCCACATTGCAGTTAAATTGCAGACTAACCCCCTGCTCGCGCATGTCTTCGGCCAGCAGTTCGCGCAGGTCCTGATCGAACCGTTTGAGGAATAGCGGGCCGCGATAGAGCAAATGGGTCTGCACGCCTAATCCCTGCATAATGCCGGCAAACTCCACCGCAATATAGCCGCCGCCGACGATTACAAGACGTTTTGGCAGCGCTTCCAGATAGAACATGTCATTGGACGTAAACACATGTTCGCGCCCTGGGATCTGCGGTACGTAAGGTCGACCGCCACTGGCGATCAAAATATATTTACAGGAAAAATTGCGGCCATTGATGGCCACCGTATGCGGGTCGACAATCACCGCTCTGCCGTCGAGTACAGTGACGCCAGCGTTATTGAGCAGGTCACGATAAATTTGGTTAAGTCGTAATATTTCAGCACTTTTGTTATCGCGCAGGGTCTTCCAGTGGAATACGGGTGCCTCCAGGCTCCAACCAAAGCCCGCGGCCGACATAAAATTCTCCTGGTATTCCGCCGCGTAAACAAATAATTTTTTGGGTACGCAACCCACATTAACGCAGGTGCCACCCAGAAACTGTTGCTCCGCGACGGCGACCCGCGCACCGTACTGGGCGGACATGCGGGCTGCCCTTACACCGCCCGATCCGGCACCAATGACAAATAAATCGTAATCCCATTCAGTCATCGTTTATTACCGTTTCCGCACCAAACCAGTGTAGTTGTTTCCGTAACCCCACCACACCACCTACGATAATTAATGTCGGCGCCCGCGCTTCCACATCGCGCACGCGGGTGGCGAGATTGCCGAGATTGCCATCGATAACGCGCTGTCGCAACGAGGTGCCCTTTTCAATCAAAGCAGCCGGCGTTCGCGCATCCATGCCATGGGCCATAAGACGCTCACAGATGGTTTCGAGACCGTTTAACCCCATATAAAAAACCAGTGTCTGGTTGGGCGCGGCCAGATGCGCCCAGTTCAGGTCGAGCTGCCCTTCCCGCCGGTGACCGGCGATAAACTGCACCGAGGTCGCATGCTCGCGATGGGTGAGCGGAATGCCCGCGTAACTGGCACAACCGGAAGCGGCGGTGATCCCCGGTACCACCTGAAACCCTATGCCATGGTCCGCAAGATGAGCAATTTCCTCCCCGCCGCGCCCGAATATAAATGGATCCCCCCCCTTTAAACGCAATACGCGCTTGCCCAGGAGTGCAAATTCGACCAGTTTTTGATTAATGTTATCCTGAGTGACCGGATGCTCTCCCGCCGTCTTCCCCACGTAGTGCAACTGTGCATCTCGGCGCACCAAACTGAGAATATCCTTTGACACCAGACGGTCGTAAAGTACCACGTCGGCCTGTTGCATTAATCGCAGGGCTTTGAAAGTCAGTAGATCCGGATCACCAGGCCCTGCCCCTACCAGATACACTTCGCCACTGAGAATATCCCCCGCGGTGGCATCAAGTTCAGCCACCAGGCGTTGCTCCGCCTCAGCTTCCCTGCCCGCGTAGACGAGTTCGGCAATATCCCCTTGTAACGCATTTTCCCAGAATCGAACACGGGCACCCAACTCGTCAAAATGTAGCTTAACTGTCTCTCTGAACTTACCGGCGAGTGCTGCCAGACGCCCGAACCCGGCGGGAATAAAAGACTCTAGGCGGGTGCGTAGCAGGCGAGCCAGCACCGGTGCCCGGCCACCGGAACTGATGGCTAGCAGCACCGGGGAGCGATCGATAATCGACGGAAAAATAACCGTACACAATTGCGGGTCATCCACCACGTTGACGGGGATGCCCAAGCGTTGGGCATCGGTCGAGACCTGTCGATTACAGGCGCGATCACCGGTGGCAGCGACCACCAGTGCCGCGCCATTGAGCACACCGGTTTGATAGGCTTCAAGACGTACCGGAACACCGTGGACCTGCGTAAGCTGTTGCACCTCGGTACTTATCGTGATGGCCACAATTTCGATCGCAGCGCCCGCATCCACCAGCATGCGTAATTTACGCAATGCCGTACCGCCACCACCGATTACCACACAGCGCCGCCCGCGTAAATTATGGAACAGCGGCAAATAATCCATGGCTATTTACCCGTCGACCGAGGTATTACCCAAATGGGTTTTCCCACCCATGTACGACTGTAGCGCGGTGGGTATGGCAATACTTCCATCCCGTTGCTGGTAATTTTCCATGACCGCCACCAGGGTCCTGCCCACGGCGAGACCAGACCCGTTCACCGTATGCAGAAGTTCCGGCTTGCCGGTCTCGGGGTTGCGCCAGCGCGCCTTGAGCCGACGGGCCTGGAAGTCCCTGAAATTGCTGCAGGAGGAGATCTCCCGGTATTTGATCTGGGACGGTAACCACACCTCAATGTCGTAGGTGCGCGCCGCGGAAAATCCCAGGTCCCCGCCACAAAGAATGACCGTACGATAAGGCAATTCGAGTTTTTCCAGAATCACCTCGGCGTGACGTCGCAGTTCTTCAAGGGCCTGCTCCGACTGTTGCGACGTCACAAATTGCACCAGTTCTACTTTTTCAAACTGGTGCTGGCGAATCATACCCCGGGTATCCTTACCGTAACTCCCGGCCTCGCTGCGAAAACATGGCGTGTGACACACCAGCCGCGCGGGAAGTTCGCTCGCTTCGGCAATACGTTCGCGATAGATGTTGGTAACCGGAACTTCCGCGGTGGGGATCAGATAAAATTCCTGGTCGGACTGCAGTTTGAATAAATCTGCTTCAAATTTAGGTAACTGACCCGTGCCAAACAGGGACTCGCGATTGACGATATAGGGTACGTATACTTCGCGATACCCGTGTTCGCGGGTGTGTACATCGAGCATAAACTGAATGAGCGCACGGTGTAGCTGCGCCAACTCCCCGTACATGACGGCAAAGCGGGAACCGGTAATTTTGGTCGCGGTATCCAGGTCGAGCTGTCCCGAGAGCAACCCGAGATCCACATGGTCCCTGACCTTGAAGTCGTGAGAAACTGGTGTGCCCCAGCGGCTGATCTCAACATTATCCTCCTCAGAGCGACCTTGCGGCACGTCATCATCGGGAATATTGGGAATATCGTGAACGAGACAGTCCCACCGCCCCTGCACGTCATCAAGTTGGCTCTGGGCAGCTTCCAGCTCGCTTTTAAGGCCACTCACCTCTTGCAATAACGGCACAATATCCTGCCCCTGCGCTTTGGCGATCGCCACCGCTTTGGCGCGCTGATTGCGCTCGGCCTGCAACTCCTGAGTTCGGGTTTGCAGGAACTTACGCCGCTCTTCCAGCGCCTGTAATTGCGCAGCGTCCAGTACAAACCCGCGTTTTTGCAGAGCCGCAGCCACGGTCTCCAGTTCGGTGCGTAATTTTTTTGGATCCAGCATGGTGTTGTTACAGTCCCGCCGATAGTTACAGCATACGAGTCAGATACATACCCGCCAATGCGCCCGCTAGGCAAAGGGTCACGGTCAGCACGATGTAAGCGAAGGCCAGTGAAAGATGGCCATTTTGCCACAAAGCCAGTGCATCAAGCGAGAATGCAGAAAATGTTGTAAAGCCCCCCAGCAGGCCGACCATCAGAAAATTTCGCCATTCTCCAGGCAATAAACCGCGTTCAACAATGACCACATACAACACACCCATCAACAGAGATCCGCCCACGTTCACAACCATTGTGGCCAAAGGAAAGCGCATCCCCAACACTGGAAACACCAGTGCGTTGACCGCAAAGCGGCCCATGGCCCCCAGCGCTCCGCCCATGGCAACCGCTAACCATTGCACGAGGTTTCTCCGGGTTTTGTGCGATAGCGCTGTTGTGAACTGTCGCGATTGAGTTGCCGAAGGCGGCTTAATTTTTCCGAAATTTTTGCTTCGAGCCCCCGTTCGGTTGGCTGGTAGTAGTGTTTGTCCTGCAGCGCTTCGGGAAAGTAATTTTCCCCGGCAGCAAATGCCCCGGGTTCATCGTGCGCGTACCTATAGGTTTTGCCGTTATCCATTTCCTGCATGAGCTTGGTCGGCGCGTTGCGCAGATGTAAGGGCACCTCGAGACTGGGCATGTTTTGAATATCTTTCCGCGCCGCATTGTAGGCGCTATAAACCGCGTTACTTTTCGGGGCCACCGCCAGATAAATGACTGCCTGGGCCAGGGTCAGCTCACCCTCGGGGCTACCGAGCCGCTCCTGTACGTTCCAGGCATCCAGCGCGACGCTCAGTGCGCGCGGGTCCGCATTGCCAATATCCTCGGAGGCCATTCTTACCAGGCGACGGGCCAGATAGAGCGGCTCGCAGCCAGCGTCCAGCATACGTACCAGCCAGTACAGTGCGGCGTCCGGAGAGGAGCCGCGCACCGCTTTGTGCAAGGCCGAAATCTGATCGTAAAAGTAATCGCCACCTTTATCAAAACGACGGGGGTCCGCCACGGCAACCTGCTGTAATAAGGCTTTAGTGATGCGTCGCGTCGCGGCCGTTTCATCAATCAGATCGGCACAGATTTCAAGGATGTTCAGCGCCCGCCGCGCATCGCCATCGGCCACAGACACCAGAAGTTCCAGCGCTTCGTCGTCGAGCAGAACGTTCCCTCTGAAGCCACTTTCCCCATCGCCCAGCGCGCGTACCACGACTTGCCGTATGTGCTCACCCGTTAACGGGCGCAGGGCGTAAACACGGCAGCGGGACAACAACGCATTATTGAGTTCGAAGGATGGGTTTTCAGTGGTGGCGCCCACCAGAAAAATCGTTCCGTCCTCGATAAATGGCAGGAACGCGTCCTGTTGTGCCTTGTTAAACCGGTGTACTTCATCGACGAATAGCACTGTTTTACGGTGCCGGGATTCCCGTTCCTGTTGCGCGCTCGCAATCGCCCCACGAATTTCCTTAACGCCAGAAAGTACGGCGGAGATATTTTCATACCGGGCATCGGCACCCCGGGCGATCATTCGCGCCAGCGTCGTTTTTCCGACACCTGGGGGACCCCACAGGATCATCGAGTGCAGATGGCCCGCAACAATGGCCTCGCGTAGCGGTTTGCCAGGGGCGAGTAAATGTTCCTGCCCGTAAAAATACTCAATATTGGCCGGGCGCATGCGAGCTGCGAGGGGCTGGTAGGGATCCTCGGATAATAACGACTCACTCATCGCGAAAAATATCCGTGCCCTCGGGCACAACAAACTCAAATCGACGAGGGTCGACAGTACGATTAGATTTCACTCTGGTTAGCGCCACGTTGGTACGCTGCCCCATTCGGTCCCACAGCACGATCGCGCTGGGTAAGCTGCCGTGGAAACTCAAGGCCACCTTACGGTAGAGACTGTGCTCGGCCCTGGGGGTCAGTATGTAGGTGACGTCATCGCCAGCGCGCTGTTGAACGACGGTATAGTCATCGCTGATACCCTCGAGACCACCGATAAACAACATGGCCGGCGTATCGTGAATATCTTCGAGAAAGGGCTTTATGTTGACCTGTTCAAGGTCCGGGTCGTACACCCACAAGGTTTCCCCGTTCGCCACTACCCACTGTTCCATCGGTGGATTACTGATCCAGCGCATCTTGCCGGGGCGCGCTACTTCCATCTCGCCGTCGGTTTTCTGTATCGGATAATCGTCCGCCGAATACAGTGTCTGTTGAAAATGGGCGCTAAAATTGCTGAGGGGGGTCAATTGCCGTGCCAGATCCATCGCCGCCATATCGGTGCTGGTATTCTCCTCTACCACTGCCCAAATCGGGCCGGTGACTAGCGTCAGTAGCAACGCAATGGATAAAAACCTCAAAGAAAACTTCGCGTTCATGCGTCTCCTCGACGGCTGGGGACCAGAACTTCTCGACTGCCATTGCTGCTCATAGTGCTCACCACACCGGCCGCTTCCATCGCCTCAATCAAGCGCGCCGCGCGGTTGTAGCCGACCCGCAACTTGCGTTGCACCGAAGAAATCGAAGCGCGTCGCGACTCCACAACGAATTCTACCGCCTCGTCGTACAGCGAATCTGATTCGCTGTCCGCACCCTCGTACTCTTCCGGGGTGCTAAACCCCGGAATGGGAATGGTGTCAGTCGTATCCGGGTCAGTGATCGCGTCAAGATACTGGGGGACACCACGTTGTTTCCAGTCGGCCACCACGCGGTGCACTTCGTGATCGTCAACAAAAGCACCGTGAACCCGCACCGGCACACCACTGCCCGCCGGCAAATACAGCATGTCGCCGTGCCCAAGTAGTTGTTCTGCGCCGCCCTGATCAAGAATCGTGCGCGAATCAATTTTTGATGACACCTGAAAGGCAATTCTGGTGGGCACATTGGCCTTGATCAGCCCGGTGATAACGTCCACCGAGGGCCTCTGGGTCGCCAGAATCAGATGGATACCCGCGGCTCGAGCTTTTTGTGCGATACGCGCAATCAGTTGCTCGACCTTTTTACCGACGATCATCATCATGTCGGCGAATTCGTCGATAACGACTACGATATAGGGCAGCTTTTCAAGGGTGGGAGCGTTTACTGTGTCCCCATCGGCGTTGTCGATACCGAAGTTTTGTTCCGGCTGCCAGAAAGGATCCGTGAGCGGCTTGCCCCGTGCCTCCGCTTCCAGAACCTTGCGGTTATACCCGGCCAGATTCCGCACACCGAGAGTCGCCATAAGCTTGTATCTGCGCTCCATTTCACCGACGCACCAGCGCAAGCCACTGGCGGCATCTTTCATATCGGTAATGACGGGCGCCAGCAAGTGTGGAATACCGTCATATACCGATAGTTCGAGCATTTTTGGGTCCACCATAATCAGGCGCACCTCGTCCGGCGAAGCCTTGAATAAGAGGCTGAGCAGCATCGCATTAATACCCACGGATTTTCCCGAACCGGTGGTGCCAGCCACCAGCAAGTGCGGCATTTTACCCAGATCGGCAATCACCGGTACGCCTGAAATGTCGTGCCCGAGGGCCAGGGACAGGGGCGAACGCGCTTCGTCATATTCCCGGGAGGACAGGACGTCGCCAAGGCGTACCATGTCGCGATGCTCGTTGGGTATCTCAATGCCCACCACCGATTTGCCCGGTATCACCTCCACCACACGTACGCTGATCACCGCCAACGAACGCGCCAGATCCTTGGCTAAATTACTGATGCGACTCACTTTGACGCCAGCCGCTGGTTGAATTTCAAAGCGGGTAATCACCGGTCCGGGTAATACCTCCACCACTTCGGCGCTGATACCAAAATCCTGTAACTTTAATTCCAGCATGCGCGACATGGCTTCCAGAGATTCCTTCGAGAAGCCTTTGTGATCAGTTTTCTTAGGTTTATCCAGCAGCCCGATTGCAGGCAGTTCGCCCGAGGGCGCCCCAATAAATAACGAGCCCTGTTTTTCCTGCTGTACCCTCACGCTGGTAACTGGTTTTTTAATGGGTGTACTAATGACCGGATCCTTACGTTCGGCATTTTTGCGAAATTTACTGTCTACGTTATCGTGTCGCTGTTTGAGTGCGTCCGCAGATAACTGTTGTTCCCGAGAACGATCGCGGAAACTGACCCACTGTGTGCGGCACCACTCCGCTACCGACAAGGAGTATTGGCCTGTGCTATCAATCAATGCAAGCCAGGACAAATCAGTAAATATTGTTACCCCAAACAGGAATACCGCGAGCAGTATCAACGTACTGCCCAGATAACTGAAAGCCGATGCGGTGGCTTCGGCCACCTGTCCGCCGAGAATACCGCCGACGCCAAATGGTAGCGAACTAACCGCGTCGCCGTGGTGCAAAACAGCCAGTGCCGTGGCGCTGACCATCACCAACACCAGACCAATGGCACGGAGCACGAAAATCACCCATTCAAAACCGCGATCCTCAATACGTCGGGCACGAAAAACATTCCAGGCCCGCAGCGCCAGGAGCACAGGAAACAAATAGGCGAGATAGCCAAACAGCGAAAAAAACACATCGGCCAACCAGGCACCGGTAGGCCCTACTGCATTATCGACAACCGCACTACTACCCGTATGAGACCATCCAGGATCGTCCTGGGAATAAGTGGACAGGGCGATGAGCAGATAAATACTGACAGCCATCCACCCAATCAGCGCCCCCTCCTGCCGAATCAGCTGGCGTCGATTTCTTGGATGCAACTGATCACCCCTGTCGTCGCTGGTTTTTTTGTCCGCCGTAGCCAAATTATTTATACCTTCATCACAGAACCACCGCGCCAACCGCCATTGTAATACGTCATCAACGGATTGCTAGCGACACCCGCTCCACGCGCCCGACAATGGCACCGGGGACGAGGCTGTTGCGGGGTCCAGTACGTATCAATTGGCAGCGCGCAAACGTATTCATTATGATAGCGGCCCATTAGCCATTTCATTCCCGGTCGATCAACGCTGACCTGTATTAAAAGAGAACTTCCAATGCCCGATATGCAACACCACCGCCTGATTATTCTCGGCTCTGGCCCCGCCGGCTGGACTGCCGCTGTTTACGCCGCACGTGCGAATCTGCAGCCCACCGTTATTACCGGCCTCCAACAGGGCGGCCAGCTAACCACGACTACGGACGTGGACAACTGGCCCGGCGACTGGCAAGGAGTACAGGGACCAGACTTAATGTTACGAATGCAAAAACATGCAGAACGCTTTGATACTAAAGTAATTTTTGATCATATTGAAAAAGTCAATTTAAGTCAACGCCCATTTGTTCTGGAAGGGAGCAACCACTACAGTTGCGACGCCCTGATTATCACCACCGGGGCGTCGGCCAAATATCTCGGGCTTGCGTCGGAACAGACGTTTATGGGCAAAGGGGTAAGCGCCTGCGCCACTTGCGACGGATTTTTTACCGCGACCAGAAGGTTGTGGTGGTAGGTGGTGGAAATACCGCGGTGGAAGAAGCGCTGTATTTGTCAAATATTTGCCGGGAGGTGATCCTGATTCACCGCCGGGACGCCCTGCGCGCCGAAAAAATGCTACAGGACAAATTAATGGAGAAAACCCGAAGCGGTAATGTCTCGATCCTCTGGAATCACACACCTCTCGAAATTCTTGGGGACGATAACGGTGTCACCGGAATCAGCTTGCAGAGTACCCTGGACAACAGTACTCGCGACCTGAACGCTAGTGGCGTCTTTATCGCCATCGGACACACACCAAACACCGATATTTTTAAGGACATTCTGACGATGAAGAACGGCTATATCACCGTACAGGGGGGCCTTGAGGGAAACGCCACTGCAACCAGTATCCGCGGTGTCTTCGCCGCCGGGGATGTCGCCGACCATATCTATCGCCAGGCGGTTACCTCGGCTGGATCAGGCTGTATGGCGGCGCTCGATGCCGAGAAGTTTCTCGATAATATGGATTAACCATCCCGGTGTCACTACCGCTCCTCGACCCGCTAAACCCACGCATCCCCGACCCGGACACCGCGCAGCGTGAACCCGATGGCTTGCTTGCCGTCGGCGGCAACCTGAATGTAGTTACCCTGCGGACGGCCTATCAGCAGGGGATTTTTCCATGGTACACGGATGGCCAGCCATTGCTGTGGTGGAGCCCGAACCCGCGGGCGGTTATTTACACGGACCGCATGCATATTTCCCGTAGCTTACGCAGAATTTTAACTCGCAAACACTACGAAATTCGAGTGGATTTTGCGTTTGAGGAGGTGCTGAAAAACTGTGCAGAACCGCGTTCAGGAAGAACGGAGACCTGGATTACCCACGCTATGCGGCAAGCCTACATGGATATGTACAGGGCCGGACATGCACATTGTGTGGAATGCTGGATCGACGGCACCCTGGCCGGCGGACTGTATGGTATTGCCACGGGCCCCGTTTTCAGCGGCGAGTCCATGTTCAGCCAGCAGCCGAATGCCTCCAAAATCGTGATGGCGCATCTTGTGGCCGGCATTCGCCAGGCCGGGTTTACTTTGCTTGATTGTCAAATTAGCAGTCCACACCTGCGTTCCCTGGGCGCCACGGAGCTGCCAAGAGCTGAATTTATCGGCGTGCTTAACAGTACCGGCGGGCGGGAAATAGACTGGCCTAAAGAGCTTATTTCAGATAAGGTTTGCTAAGGATTTTGCTTGGGCTGGGCCCCAATGACCAGAGATATCACCCCAGATCTGCAACAAATCAGGCTCTTTTTAACCGAGCCGCATCGCTGCAGTTATCTGCCAGACCAAAAGGCGGTAACCGCCTTCGTGGACCCCCAGTTAACCATTGATGCCGGGACATACAATCGTCTGTCCGGCGTGGGTTTTCGTCGCAGCGGTCAGTATATTTACACACCCCGCTGCACCCACTGCAAAGCCTGTATACCGGTGCGCATACCCGCCGCGGAATTTTTACCCAGCCGACAGCAACGGCGCACCCTGAAACGCAATCAGGACGTGCAAATTGATATTGTCGAACAGATTGACGTAGACCAGCACTACCCGCTTTACGAACGTTATATCGAAGCGCGCCACCGCGATGGCGATATGCACCCGCCTTCAAAAAAGCAGTATCAGGATTTTATCGGTAACCCCTGGGAGTGCACCCGCTTTATGGAATTCAGTGCGGCGGGCCGTTTACTGGGTTGTGCCGTTGTCGATTACCTGGACACCGGGTTATCCGCGATTTATACCTACTTTGACCCGGATCAGGCGCGGCGCGGCCTGGGTACCTTCTCGATTCTGAGCCAGGTGCGGTTGGCGAGGGAGCAGAGTTTGGACTATGTCTATCTGGGCTACTGGGTGCGCAATTGCGGAAAAATGAACTACAAGTCCAAATTCCGACCCGCCGAGTTATACCTCAATAACCGTTGGCTCAAATTGTGATCACGCTTTGCCAAGCGGATGCTTTTCAGGCACAATGCCGCCCGCGCTTGTGCTTAACCGAATTAGCTTGAGTATTGCTGGATTATGGCGAAAGAAGATCAAATCGAAATGGAGGGCGAGGTGATAGACACCCTGCCCAATACCATGTTCCGAGTTAAACTGGAAAACGGACATGTGGTCACTGCGCATATTTCCGGCAAAATGCGCAAGAATTACATACGTATATTAACCGGCGACAAAGTCAAAGTAGAACTGACACCCTACGACCTAAGCAAAGGTCGCATCACCTACCGCGCTCGTTAAACCCCTCCTTGTATGGGTCGGGAAACCCTGCATTAATCGCCAGCGTTTGCCTCCACCACCAGGTCGTCGTTTTTGACGCGCACCTGCACGACACCGCCACCCGATGCCAGCTTGCCAAACAAGACCTCTTCGGCCAATGGCTTCTTAATTTTTTCCTGAATAAGACGGGCCATCGGCCTGGCCCCCATTTTTTCGTCGTAACCGTGGATTGCCAACCATTGGCGGGCCTCTGTATCCACATCCAGCTCAACTTTCTTGTCGTCCAGCTGCGCCTGTAGTTCGGTGAGAAATTTATCCACCACAGTCTGAATCACTTCGCCACTGAGCGCTTTAAATTGCACAATGGCATCGAGACGATTGCGAAACTCGGGGGAAAACATTTTTTTGATGGCCTCCATGGCGTCGCTACTGTGGTCCTGATGTGTAAAGCCCATGGACGAGCGACTTACCAGTTCGCCACCAGCGTTGGTGGTCATAATCAGAATCACATTACGGAAATCCGCCTTGCGGCCGTTGTTGTCCGTCAAGGTCCCGTGGTCCATAACCTGCAGGAGCAGATTGAATACATCCGGGTGTGCCTTTTCAATTTCATCGAGCAACACCACGCAATGCGGATGCTTGGTTACCGCGTCCGTTAACAAACCGCCCTGATCGAAGCCAATATATCCGGGAGGCGCACCGATCAGACGCGACACCGTATGACGCTCCATATACTCCGACATATCGATGCGAATCAATTCAATGCCCAGTACTTCCGCAAGCTGGCGGGACACTTCGGTTTTACCAACACCGGTCGGACCGGCAAACAAAAACGAGCCGACCGGTTTTTTGTCGTCCCGCAGACCCGCTCGAGCAAGCTTAATCGCGGCGTCGAGTGTCGCTATCCCCTCGTCCTGTCCAAAAACAACCAGTTTAAGGCGTGTACTCAACTCCCGTAACTGCAGCTTGTCCGAGGAAGAGACGCTTTTGGGCGGTATGCGGGCCATGCGCGCAACGATCCCCTCGATATCGCCGACGCCCACCACTTTTTTACGCCGGGATGCGGGTTGCAACTGCTGGAAAGCGCCCGCTTCATCGATCACATCGATGGCCTTGTCGGGCAAAAACCGGTCGGTAATATAGCGCGACGACAACTCCGCGGCGGATTTCAGCGCAGTTACCGTGTAGCGTAAACCATGGTAATCCTCAAACCGTGATTTCAAGCCTTTCAGAATCTCAACCGTTTCCTCGACGGAGGGCTCGGGCACGTCTATTTTTTGAAAACGCCGTGAGAGAGCGCGGTCCTTGTCAAAAATACCCCGGTACTCCTGATAGGTGGTCGACCCCATGCAGCGAATTTTTCCGGAAGTCAGTATGGGTTTCAGCAGATTCGAGGCGTCCATCACCCCACCGGAGGCTGCGCCCGCGCCGATGATCGTGTGTATTTCATCGATAAAAAGTATCGCGTGCTCCTCCTGTTCAAGCTCCGCCAACAACCCTTTAAAGCGTTTCTCGAAATCACCGCGATATTTGGTGCCGGCCAGTAAGCCTCCCATATCGAGAGCGTACACCGTGCTACCTAACAACGGCTCCGGCGCACTTTCCTCGACGATAAGTTTGGCCAGCCCTTCCGCGATAGCGGTTTTGCCCACGCCGGACTCACCCACCAGCAACGGATTATTCTTTCTGCGACGCATCAACACCTGGCATACTCTTTCCAGCTCACCCTGCCGACCAACTAGCGGGTCGATATAGCCATTCATAGCCTGAACATTAAGATTGGAAGCGAACTGCTCGAGCATGCTCTGTTGCTCCGCCACGCCTTCGCCAGCAGTTTCCAGAGCCTCGCCGCTCTGCTCGGGCCCGCGCTCCGCCTGGTTGCCAATTTTAGCGATACCGTGGGACAGGAAATTGACCACATCTATGCGCGATATGTTTTGCAAGCGCAAAAAATACACCGCCTGGCTTTCCTGCTCGCTGAAAATCGCCACAATGACATTGGCCCCGCGCACCTCCTTTTTACCCGACGACTGAACGTGGAAGACTGCCCGTTGTAAGACCCGTTGAAAAGCCAGTGTCGGTTGCGTTTCCCTGCGGCTATCGTCGGACGGAATGACCGGCGTGGTGGAGTCCACGAACTCGCTCAGGTCTCTGCGCAGCATTTCGCGATCCGCGCCACAGGCATCCAGTACTTCGATGGCAGATTCATTGTCCAGCAATGCGAGCAGGAGATGTTCGACGGTCATAAACTCATGACGCTTTTCGTTCGCCCCGCGAAATGCCAGATTTAATGTCATTTCCAAATCACGACTTAACATGACCATCTCCGCTTAACCGTCATCATCCCCCTCCTCCGCTGGCTCTGTTTCGCACAGCAATGGGTGCTCACTCTCCCGGGCATACTGATTCACCTGAGTCGCCTTGGTCTCAGCTACTTCTCGGGTAAATACACCACAGACGCCTTTGCCTTCGGTATGCACTTTTAGCATGATCCGAACCGCCAGTTCCCGGTCAAGGGCGAAGAACCTTTCAAGCACCTCTACCACGAACTCCATCGGCGTATAGTCATCGTTCAGTAAGACAACCCGATACAGGGGTGGCTTTTTGAGTTTGGGCAGCACCTCTTCCAGCACAGTGCCGGTGCGACTATCCCCCTCTTCATTGCCGGGGCCGCCAGCTACGACTCTGTTTCTTTGTATAAACTCATTCATAGTTCGAGAACAATCTACGTCGACCTGTGTTCAGTTGTTCGCCTATTCTACCGCTCCAGACACCATTTGTGCCGATCATTTAACAATTTACGGCACTTGACTTGGTGGAAAAATACCGCTAAAAGGGGCGGTGGAGTGGATTTTTTCAGGGAAACCATCCACTCCATAACCTGATAATTTTAACGGACAGGTTTTAATTAATAATTAATATAAAAGTTGGTGGGAGAGAGCCGATGCCTAATGGAACGGTAAAGTGGTTCAACAATGCCAAAGGGTATGGTTTCATTTTATCGGCCGAAAGCGGCAGTGATATCTTCGCCCATTACTCTGCGATCAATATGGAAGGCTACAAAACCCTTAAAGCTGGCCAGGAAGTGCAGTTTGATATTGTCGAAGGCACCAAAGGCATACATGCGGCAAATATTCGTCCGTACGGCGCCAATGGGGCAACCGCCGAGCTGTCCCATGCAGGGGAGACTTCGCCTGCCAAACCCTCAGACCCGCCTGAAAACCCTGAAAACATCGGTTAACCAGAGCTTGCCGGGTATAGCTGACCGTCAAAGCCCTTGATACATAAAAAATGCCCATTTCCGGGCGTTTTTTATGTATCAAGGGAGGGACGCAGGACCCTACATATGCGCGATGATGGCGTCGCCAAATTCCGAGCAGGACAACAGAGTGGCGCCTTCCATCAGCCGTTCAAAATCATAGGTAACCGTTTTGGCGGCGATGGCACCTTCAATACCCTTGACGATCAGATCGGCCGCCTCGTTCCAGCCCATGTGGCGCAGCATCATTTCCGCTGATAATATCTCGGACCCCGGGTTGACTTTGTCCTGACCGGCATATTTGGGCGCTGTGCCATGGGTGGCCTCGAACATCGCCACCGTGTCGGACAGGTTCGCCCCAGGGGCAATGCCGATGCCACCAACCTGGGCAGCCAATGCATCCGACAGATAGTCCCCGTTCAGGTTGAGGGTAGCGATGACGCTGTACTCCGCGGGACGCAGTAATATTTGTTGCAACATGGCATCGGCAATAACGTCCTTGATCACTATTTTCTCGCCAGATGCTGGATTCGTTATCGCGTGCCAGGGTCCGCCATCGATGGGCTCGGCCCCAAACTCATCGCGCGCCAGTTCGTAGCCCCAGTCGCAGAACGCCCCTTCGGTGAACTTCATGATATTGCCTTTGTGCACCAGAGTAACCGATGGTTTGTGCTGGTCGATGGCATACTGAATAGCGCGACGCACCAGCCGTTTGGTGCCCTCCTCGGATACCGGCTTGATGCCAATGCCGCAGTTTTCGGGAAAGCGAATCTTGGTAACACCCAACTCGTTTTGCAGAAACTGAATGACTTTGCTGGCCTCGTCACTACCCGCCCGCCACTCGATGCCAGCGTATATGTCTTCGGAATTTTCCCTGAAAATACACATGTCTACCTTGCCGGGCTCTTTAACCGGCGAGGGCACGCCCGTAAACCAGCGCACGGGCCTTTGACACACATAGAGATCGAGCTCCTGGCGCAGGGCCACGTTCAGAGATCGAAAACCACCCCCCACCGGCGTGGTAAGTGGCCCCTTAATGGAAACGCTGTAGTCCTTGATCGCCTCGAGAGTTTCCGGGGGAAACCAGTTTCCGTCATACAGCTCCGCCGCTTTTTCGCCGCAGTACACCTCCATCCACACGATCGCTTTCTTGTTATCGTAGGCCTTGGCGATGGCGGCATCGGTGACCTTGATCATCACCGGCGTGACATCCGCGCCAATACCATCACCTTCAATAAACGGAATAATCGGGTCGTCGGGGACGTTAAGGGACAAATCACTGTTAACGGATATTTTTGTCCCCTGCTGCGGAACCTTGATATGCTGAAAACCCATCGACACTACCTCCATAACAACCCTGGAAAAATACATAATACCGGCGAAATTCTAACATGAACCCGATACACTCTGTAGTAATTTTACACAAAGTGCCGTCAGACGGATGGGCCCGTGACTAAGCACAAGGCAAAATTAATACTCTTCAATAAACCTTTTGGCGTTCTCAGTCAATTTACGTCCACCACCGCACATCCCGGTCTGGAGCACTACCTTCCCGTGCCCGACGTCTACTGTGCCGGGCGCCTCGATCGCGACTCCGAGGGCTTATTAGTGCTGACTGATCATGGTGCACTGCAAGCCCGGATTAGTCACCCACAATTTAAATTGGCAAAAACCTATTGGGTACAGGTAGAGGGTGCCATCACAACACAAGCCCTGCAGGCTCTGCGATCGGGTGTGATGTTAAAGGATGGAGCGACATTACCCGCTGCGGTGCAGATGATGCACGCCCCCGATTTATGGCCGCGCACCCCTCCCATTCGCGTCAGAAAAGCAATTCCCACCTGTTGGCTACAAATGATTCTCCGGGAGGGTAGAAATCGCCAGATCAGGCGCATGACCAGTGCCGTGGGATATCCGACGCTACGCCTGGTGCGTGTACACATCGGTCCGTGGCCCCTCGCCCCCCTGAAGCCTGGCGCGTACCGCATCCTCAGTATCGGGCCCCGTGATGCCATCTGGCGTCAAGTGACAGACAGGTAGGGACCCCCATGTCCGGCAGCCAAATCCATTTAACTGTCGCCGCTGTGATTCCCCGGGGGGAGAATTTCCTGTGTGTGGAGGAGCTGAGCGCCGGACAACCGGTGATTAACCAACCGGCAGGTCATGTTGAAGCGGGGGAATCCCTGGTGGAAGCTGTTATACGGGAAACCTACGAGGAAACCGGCTGGCGGGTGGTGCCCACCTGGTTTCTGGGAATAACCATTTACCGTTCACCACAGGATGGAATTACCTTTTACCGCCACAGTTTTGTGTGCGAGCCCCTTGCGCAGGCGTTGACGGCACCCCCCGACCCCGATATTCAACGGGCCCTGTGGCTCAGCTTTGCCGATCTTCAGGCCAGCTCAACTCGACTGCGCAGCCCCATGGTTCTACAAGCTATTGTCGATTACCGCGCCGGACGGCGTTTTCCATTAGAGATAATGCGCGATTGCCGTTAAAATCACCGTCTTTGCGGACATGGCGGCGGTCGCCGCCACTATTTTAACCTGCACCTTCAGGCTTTTATGCACAAACCTGGCAAGATTATCGTCGGCATGTCCGGCGGCGTTGACTCCTCGGTCAGCGCCCTGCTGCTGCAGCAGCAGGGTTATACCGTGGAGGGCCTGTTTATGAAGAACTGGGACGAAGACGACGGTACGGAATACTGTACCGCCAAACAGGATCTCGCCGACGCTGAAAATATATGCCAGCGCCTGGGTATCAAGCTGCATACTGCCAATTTTGCCGCAGAATACTGGGATAACGTCTTTACCCACTTCCTGAACGAATATCGCGCGGGACGCACCCCCAACCCCGACATCCTCTGTAACCGAGAAATAAAATTTAAGGTATTTCTGGAATACGCCGACATCCTGGGCGCCGACTATATCGCCACGGGTCATTACGCGCGTCGCACTGCGCACAACGGCCACACACAGTTACTAAAAGGAATGGATGGCAATAAAGATCAGAGCTATTTTCTCCACGCGGTCAGCGCAGCGGCACTGGCGCGAACCCGCTTTCCCCTGGGGGAGCTGGAAAAACCAGCCGTGCGCCTTATCGCTCAACAAAACGACCTGATAACCCACGACAAGAAGGATAGCACCGGCATTTGCTTTATCGGCGAACGACGTTTCAGCGATTTTCTGGAACGCTATCTGCCAGCGCAGCCAGGTTCGATTGAAACCCCGGAAGGAGCGATCGTTGGCGAGCATCAGGGGCTGATGTTTCATACCCTAGGGCAGCGCCAGGGCCTGGGAATTGGCGGTGTCAGGGGCGCGGTGGATGCACCCTGGTTTGTGGTCGATAAAGATCTGGCCCGCAATGTGCTGCTCGTCGCCCAGGGCCATGACCATCCGCTCCTCTATCACCGCCACCTGGTTGCAACGCAAATCCACTGGATTAACGGTCCGCCGGAAGCGGATATTTTTCAATGTACCGCCAAAAGCCGTTATCGCCAGGATGATCAACCCTGCACCGTCACCATCGACAGGGAGGGCTGTTCGGTAGCATTCGCGCAACCCCAGAGGGCGCTCACGCCCGGCCAATCAATCGTGTTCTACCAGGGTGACCTGTGTCTGGGCGGTGGCGTTATCGATTCTCGGAGTTCGTAGATTATGCATTTCAACCCCACTCAGGAGCAGATACTGGCCCTCGCCGGCGCTTTTCAGGCCTGCCAGCTTCTCGATAATCTGGCAACCCATGGCGAGATACCCGGTGCGGAGCTGGAAACCGCTATCGGCAGTCTGTTGAACCAGTCTCCGCAATCCACCGCGGAGGTATTTGGCGGCAGCGCCAACCTGGTACTTGGTATGCAGACCATGAACGAATTGCTCAGCCCCGCACCGGCGCGGCCAACCAACGGTGTCCTGGGGTATGTCATTAATGTGATGCACGTGGAACGCAAGCTTGCCAACAATCAGGGTATGCTCGATCGTATTGCCGCTGGTATCGCGCAGGCAGCCCGCCAGGCGCAGCATTTCTCCTCGACGGATGAGCGCGTATTGGCTTCCTTGGCCGACCTCTATCAGCAAACTATCAGTACGTTTCGCTTTCGCATCCAGGTACGCGGCCAGGGTGGGCATCTACTCCAGACACAGACCGCCAATCGTGTGCGCTGCCTGTTGTTTGCCGCCATTCGCGCGGTGATGTTGTGGCGACAGCTGGGCGGCAGACGCTGGCATCTGATTTTCAGACGTCACCAGGTAGTACAGCAGTTACACCAGTTGCAGTCCTCGTTGCAGATATAAATCCTCTGAAAAATCAATGGCGTTCAGGTAAAATAACGCCTCTCCAGCAGCGTTTTCCGGATGCTCTTATGGCCATAGATAGTCAACCCTTCGCCCTCACCGCCATCTCGCCCATCGACGGGCGATATCGGGGAAAAACCGCCGTGCTGGGTGATATTTTCAGCGAATTTGGCCTGATCAAATACCGTGTTCTAGTGGAGATAGAGTGGCTCAAACTACTCGCGGAAGCTGGCGTGCTCGGGGCAGCAACAGAATTTTCATCCCGGGCCAATAAGACGCTGACTGATCTGAGCGCAGGCTTTTGTGAGGCGGACGCAGCGCGTATCAAGGAGATCGAACGCACCACCAATCACGACGTCAAAGCGGTGGAATACTTTCTCAAAGAACGCCTGTCCGAAGATGACGAATTGCGGCGGATTACGGAGTTTGTGCATTTTGCCTGTACATCGGAAGATATCAATAATCTGAGTCACGGCCTGATGCTGCGGGCTGGCATGGAGCGGGTTCTGCTCCCCGCGATGGACGATATCATCGATAAATTGACAGCCATGGCTCATCAGTATGGGGCCGTCCCAATGTTATCCCGCACCCATGGACAGACCGCGTCCCCCACCACTGTGGGCAAGGAGCTGGCCAATGTGGTTGCGCGTTTGCGCAGGCAGCGGACGCAGGTTGCGGATGTTAAATTGCTGGGCAAAATTAACGGCGCGGTGGGCAATTACAATGCGCATATAATCGCCAGCCCGGAAATCGATTGGCCGCGGCTCGCGCAAAAGTTTGTGCAAAGCCTGGGACTTGAGTGGAACCCGTACACAACACAGATTGAACCACATGACTGCATCGCCGAGTTATTCGACGCCCTGTGCCGCTTTAACACCATTTTAATCGATCTCAACCGAGATCTGTGGGGTTACATATCCCTCGGCTATTTCAAGCAAGCCACGGTTGCCGGCGAAGTCGGCTCGTCCACCATGCCCCATAAAGTGAATCCCATTGATTTTGAAAATTCGGAAGGCAACTTGGGGCTCGCCAACGCAATTTTACAACACCTCTCGGCAAAATTACCGGTTTCCCGCTGGCAGCGTGATCTGACAGATTCGACGGTACTGCGCAATATGGGGGTGGGCCTTGCCTATAGCCTGATCGCCTACACCTCCAGTCTGAAAGGCCTGCATAAACTGGAACTGAATGAGCGCGCAATTGCCGCCGATATCGATCGGGCCTGGGAAGTGCTGGCGGAGCCTGTTCAGACGGTCATGCGCCGCTACAACATTCCCGAACCCTATGAAAAACTCAAGGCACTTACTCGCGGGCAAGCCATCGACCGGGATATGCTGCGGCGCTTTATCGAACAACTGGAGATTCCCCAGGAAGCGAAGGAGCGCCTGATGGCGCTGACACCGGCAACCTATCTGGGCAACGCGCCACAGCAGGCCAGCGATATTTAACTTTTGCGCAAGGTGAGGTTCAGCCAGAAAGGTGATTTTTGCGCTCGCTCAAGGCGTATTCATAAACTCCTGATTTTTAAGCTGGCGCAAAGTATCCCGAACTTCAGCCGCTCTTTCAAACTCGAGATTGCGCGCGTGCTCGTACATTTGCCGTTCCAGCCCGTCTATCTTTTTTGCTAATTCCTGCGGGCTCAGGCTGCGACTATCATCGCCGAGTCGATAACGACTGCGCTCCTCCGCAACTTTCTTGTACTGTCTGCCCCGCTCCGCCGCGGAACTGAGTGCGCCTTCCATAATATCCGCGATCGATTTGCTGATCCCGACTGGCGCCAACCCATGGGTGGCGTTGTGCGCGAGTTGCGTGATGCGGCGTCTCTCCGTTTCCTGTAAAGCTCTCTGCATGGAGCCCGTAACGCGGTCCGCGTACAAAATAGCGCGCCCGCTGAGATGGCGCGCCGCGCGACCAATGGTCTGAATGAGGGATTGTTCGGAACGCAAAAAACCTTCCTTGTCCGCGTCCATAATCGCCACCAGCGCCACTTCGGGCATATCCAGTCCCTCGCGCAACAAGTTAATACCCACCAGCACATCAAATTCACCCAGACGCAGGTCGCGAATTATCTCGACTCGTTCAACTGTCTCCACATCCGAATGCAAATAGCGCACCCGAATGCCGTTTTCGTCTAAATAATCCGTCAAATCCTCCGCCATGCGTTTGGTTAACACTGTAATCAACACCCGTTCATTGTGCTGGGTACAGTGTTTGATTTGTTCGATAATATTATCCACCTGGGTAGCGGCGGGCAGTATTTGCACTTCCGGATCGACCAGGCCCGTGGGCCGCACCACTTGTTCGACCAGCGCCTGAGCGTGTTGTGCTTCGTAGCGGCTGGGAGTGGCTGAGACAAAGATACTTTGGGGTATGAGCTGTTCCCATTCGTCAAAGCGTAGCGGGCGGTTATCCAGGGCCGACGGCAAGCGGAAGCCGTACTCCACCAATGTTTCCTTGCGGGATCGATCACCTTTGTACATCGCCCCCAGCTGTGGAATCGTCACATGCGATTCGTCGATCACCAGCAACGCGTCATCCGGCAGATAATCAAATAGTGTGGGTGGTGGCGCGCCTGGCTCTCTCCCCGACAAATAGCGGGAGTAGTTCTCTATACCGGTGCAGTAGCCCAACTCCTGCATCATTTCCATATCGTAGCGGGTGCGCTCCGACAGACGCTGGGCCTCCACCAGTTTCTCGTTTGCGCGCAGTTGCTCGAGACGCTCCTGCAATTCAATCTTGATATGCTCGATGGCATCGATAATGGTTTGTCGCGGTGTTACGTAGTGAGATTTTGGATATATTGTGGTGCGTGGAATCCGCTTGAAGATTTCTCCCGTGAGCGGATCGAATAACGATATATTTTCAATTTCTTCGTCATACAGCTCAATGCGAATCGCGTCCCGCTCCGAATCTGCCGGAAAAATATCGATCACATCGCCGCGCACCCGATAGTTGGCACGCTGGAAAGCGATGTCATTGCGGGTGTACTGCAACTCCGCGAGGCGCCGCAGGATCTGCCGTTGGTCGACCCGGTCGCCCCGTACCAGATGCAAGACCATTTGCAAATACGACTGTGGATCCCCCAACCCATAGATTGCCGAAACCGTCGCTACCACAATCACATCCCTGCGTTCCAGGAGTGCCTTGGTGGCGGACAGACGCATTTGCTCGATATGCTGATTGACGGAAGCGTCTTTTTCTATATAGGTGTTGGAAGACGGCACATAAGCTTCGGGTTGATAATAGTCGTAGTAAGAAACGAAGTATTCCACCGCATTATCGGGAAAAAATTCTTTAAACTCTCCATACAGTTGCGCCGCCAGAGTCTTATTGTGGGCCAGAACGATGGTAGGACGCTGCACCTGCTCCACCACTTTCGCAACGGTAAAGGTTTTACCCGACCCGGTTACCCCGAGCAGGGTTTGCGCGCTCAAACCGGACTCCAGTCCACTGACCAGTTGCTCGATTGCGGCCGGTTGATCACCGGCTGGAGCGAACGGGCTCACGCAGCGAAAAGGTTTATTCATCGGGACGCTCGAGGGACAGTTGTTCAACCGGTAAGCTTAGAGCATGGCCACCCGTTTGCACACCGCCTGATTAATGAATGCGCCTGCGGGTTTCAGCACGCTCCGGCCTTGACTCACTCCGGGGGCAGTTATACCATAGCGCCGCTTTATAATTCCGCCTTAGCTCAGTTGGTAGAGCAAATGACTGTTAATCATTGGGTCGCTGGTTCGAGCCCAGCAGGCGGAGCCAAACAGGAAAGGCCAACACCACAGGGTGTTGGCCTTTTTTAGTACAGTTTCGCCAGCTGATACCCCGACGCCAATTCCCGAGCAACCCGGCGAAACCTTACCGCTCATAGGCGGGTAATACCCGCAATTGGTGTATAAAACAGCTAGTTTAAGGTGATCACACCCGCATTTTTGTCCAGGGTGGACTGCCCTATTCCTTTGACCTCCAGCAGCTGTTCCTTGCTGGTAAAGGGGCCGTGGGCCTTGCGATACTCGACAATCGCGGCGGCACGGGTTTCGCCAACCCCTGTCAAGCCGGTTGCCAATTGC
>JBFJMM010000003.1:0-28329 GCA_041633885.1 Porticoccaceae bacterium | reverse complement strand
GCACCAGCGGGCAGCACGCCATTTTTGCGTGTATTGTAAGGACGTTGGGGTTGGTATTCCACCCAGTAACGCAAAACAGAAGAAGATAAGATTCCGCCTCATAGACCGTTTCCGGCAAGCGGGGGAATGCTGGATAAATGGGGGGGTAGGTAGTCAGCAGGAGCGCGTATTTAAACCAGCACCGTATTACTGAATTCCGGGAGAAACATATTGTGACCTGTGGCAACACTGAAACGTTGTGGCGCGTGAATGGCTTCCCCAACCGCGCAGGTCCCGGTGGATTACCACGGCTCCGTAAAGCCTGGCTGCCGCGCGCTGGCCGGTGATGAGGTCGCGGGTATTTTCAGGCCCACCTGAGGGCTGGATTTGACGACCGATGTGCCGTCTGGTCGCACAACGGGGGGAACATTGCGCGATGCGTGCGACGTCAGGCCTGGTAAACAGCCGGCAATCGTTCAGGGTGTGTCGTCGGAGTCCGCGGCGCTCTGAGGGTCGCGAATGACTTTTATCAGCACACCCATTTTGGGATGGTCGAGGTAGTAAATTTTGCCAAGTTGCAACCGTTGGGACTGGCGCAGGGTATTGATTTCTTCAATCGGGGGTTGCTCCCCGTAGCCGCTCGAAGAGTCGGTCACCCCCGGTGGTAGCGGCAGTTGGGGCCAGGGGTTGGCAGTCGAGGGATTGGCAGCCGAGGGAACTGTGCCAAAACGGGTCTGCCACAGATGGGTTTGCAGGTGCAGATAACTTTCGAGATACACGCGCAGGCTGCCCTCCAGTTGCCAGTGGTTGCCGAGTCGCCTGCCGCCGGCAATCTGCAACCAGGGGGTCTGGCGGCGTTGCAATCCGGGTTGGCGCCAGGCTTCGTGAAAGAGGACCTTATAGGTGCCACTACGGTTGAGTGTGTAGGCATCCGCATTGAGTTGTCGCGCGCCCTTGTCCAATTGCAGGTAAGGCGAATCCTGCACAGCGGTGGAATCAGAGGAAAACGTGGTCAGAGGCGTCGGGTACCCCAGCTCCACGTTGTAATAGGGCAGCTCATTACCGTAGCTATCCGCCTGGGAGAAGATCAGCACTTCCACCTGGTACCAGTTTTCAGTGGCAAAGGCTGCGGCAGGCCAGGCCAGCACAAGCATCGCAACAAGCATGCAGTGACGCACCATCAGGCCACCTGCTGCTGAGTTGGCGCGAGGCAATCGAGCACCGCGGATACCTCGTCGAGGCGCTGGCGAGCAGTGGGCGTGGCGTGCGCGAAGGCCAGTGCGGTGCCACCCACCAGACGATAGATATCTGGCTGCTGTTGCACCAGCTGCACGATAGTGATGGGCGCCACCAGGGTATCCTGGCCGAAAGTCACCTTGCCGCCCTGTGCGTTGGCGTCGAGACGGACGATGCCCAGGCGCTGCGCACGATGGCGTAACGCGGTGACCTCAATCAGGTTTTTCAACGGCTCCGGCAGAAGCCCGAAACGATCGATCATCTCCACTTGAAGCTCCCGAAGTTGCTCACTATTTTCTGTGCTGGCTATGCGTTTGTACAGTAGCAGTCGGGTATGGATGTCTGCCAGATACGTGTCGGGAATCAGCGCCGGAATATTCAAATTAATTTCCGTTGGGTGGTGCATCGCACTGTCCATGTCAAAGGTTTTGCCTTTGCGAATGGTGCTGACTGCCTTGTCCAGCAACTCCATATAGAGCGAAAAACCGATGCTGTGAATATGTCCGCTCTGATCGTCACCCAACAGTTCCCCGGCGCCGCGAATTTCCATGTCCTGCGTCGCCAGGGTAAAACCCGAACCAAGATGGTCCGCAAAGGTGATGGCTTCCAGGCGCTTGTGGGCGTCATCGCTCATCTGTTGCGCGTTGGGCACCAGCAGGTAAGCGTAGGCCTGGTGATGGGAGCGTCCCACTCGACCCCGTAGCTGATGCAGTTGCGCAAGACCCAGTTTGTCGGCGCGGTTAATGACGATGGTGTTGGCGCTGGGAACATCGATACCGGTTTCAATAATGGTGGAACACACCAGTACATTAAAGCGCTGGTGATAGAAATCGGACATCACCTTTTCCAGGTCCCGTTCGCGCATCTGGCCGTGGGCAATATCTATGCGGGCTTCCGGTAGCAATTCCGAGAGTTCGCGCGCCGCGCGATCGATGCTTTTTACGTCGTTGTGCAGATAGTAAACCTGACCGCCGCGCAAGATTTCCCGCAAAATGGCCTCGCGGATGACCTGGGCATCATGTTGTCGCACGAAGGTTTTGACGGACAGGCGCCGCGCTGGTGGGGTGGCGATAATCGACAGGTCCCGCAACCCGCCCATGGCGAGGTTAAGGGTGCGTGGAATGGGCGTGGCGGTCAGGGTCAGAATATCCACTTCCGCCCGCAGGGCCATCAATATTTCCTTTTGATGCACCCCGAAGCGATGTTCTTCATCGATGATCAGCAACCCCAGATCGCGGTAACTGACACTGTTGTTCAGGAGCTTGTGGGTGCCGATCAGGATATCCACCTTACCCTGCGCGACCCGCGCCAGAATTTCCGCCTGCTGCTTGGCAGAGCGGAAACGGGACAGGACTTCCACGCTTACCGGCCAGTTGGCAAACCGATCGCGAAAATTTTCGAAGTGCTGCTGGGCGAGCAGGGTGGTGGGAACCAGGATCACCACCTGGCGGTTGCTGGAAATCGCGACAAATGCCGCACGCATGGCCACTTCGGTTTTGCCAAAACCCACGTCCCCGCACACCAGGCGATCCATGGGTTGGGGACTGGTCATATCCCGCAGCACCGCGGCGATGGCGTCGCTCTGGTCCGGTGTTTCTTCAAAGGGAAACTCGGCGCTGAACCCGCGGTAGTCGTCGGGATTTTTATACACAAACCCCGTTCGGGCGGCGCGGCGTGCGTAAATATCCAGCAGCTCCGCCGCCGTGTCGCGAATTTTTTGCGCGGCCTTGTCCTTGGCCTTTTGCCACTGGTCGTTGCCGAGACGATGCAGGGGTGCGAGTGCTTCGTCGCCGCCGCTATAGCGACTGATCAGATGTAAATCCGCGACCGGCACATAGAGTTTGGCCTCGTCCGCGTAATCGAGAGTCAGAAATTCCTGGATTTCATCGTCGACGCTGAGGGTCTGTAGTCCCCGATAGCGACCAACCCCGTGGTCGATATGGACCACGGGCGCGCCCACCTGTAGTTCCGCCAGATTCTTGATCCACTGATCAGGGCTGTCCTGGGCGCGCACCCGCCGTCGCCGTTGCAGCACCTGTTCGCCAAACAAATCGCTCTCACTGATAACCCACAGGGATGGGGTTGTTATGGACATACCCTGTTCGAGGGGATGCACGGTGATGCCGATGTGTATGTCGGAGTTTACGAACTCCTGCCAGGTGGTAACTTCCTGTGGCCTGACGGCGATGCCCGCGAGTAGTTCCAGTAGCGCTTCGCGACGCCCCGCGGACTCGGCGCAAAACAGCACGCGCCCGTTGCACTGTTGCAAACCGGTTTCCAGGCGCAGCAACGGCCGCGGCGCCCGGGCGTCGATCTTGAGATCCGGCAGGGGGGAACAGGCAAAGTTGTGATGTTCAGCTTTTGTCCGCAAGGGAGTCTGGTGCAGGGTGGTTTGCGGCCATTTGTTTAAAGTTGCGAACAGGTCCGGCACCGGTATAAATACCTGGGTTGGAGCCAACAGGGGGCGCGCGGTGTCCACACAGTGGTTGCGGTAACGCTCCGTACACTCATTCCAGAAACTGTTCGTAGCGGTAACCACATCACCGTCAATAAATACCTGGGTATCAGGTGGCAAATAATCAAACAGGGTGGCAGTGTTGGAAAAAAACAGGGGCAGATAATATTCGATTCCGGGGGACGGATGGCCATCGCGGATGTCCTGATAAACGGCGCAGTGGCGCGGATCCACATCGAACTGGGCATGCCAGCCGTCGAGAAAGTGTTTTATCGCATCTTTTGTAAGTGGAAATTCCCGCGCTGGCAACAGGGTGATCGCGTCGTGTTTGTCGATGGTAAGCTGGCTGTGGGGATCAAAGCTGCGCAGACTGTCGATTTCTTCGTCGAACAAATCGATGCGAAACGGTGTGTCGCTGCCCATCGGATAAATATCCACCAGCGCGCCACGCACGGCATACTCCCCGTGTTCGTAAACCGTATCTACGCAGCGGTATCCGCCTTCATGAAGCTGGCGGCGCAGGCTATCGATGTTGACATGCTCGCCGCTGTGATGGACGAAACTATGTGCGGCAATAAACTCCGGTGGCGGTAGTCGGTGCATCAGGGTCGTGGCCGGGACGACCAACACGCCCTGTGGCAGGCGCGGCAGCTGGTACAGCGTGCGCAGGCGTTCGGAAACAATATCCTGGTGCGGCGAAAAGATATCGTAGGGCAGGGTTTCCCAGTCCGGAAAATGTAATATGGGCAGAGCGTCCGCACCATCGTCGTCCCCCCTGGCGCAAAAAAACCCCAGCTCCTCCTCGATGCGCAAGGCCTGTTTTGGGGATGCGGCAATCACCAGGGTTAGACCGTTATGGGTGCGAGCGCTGTCACTCAGGGCCAGGGTAGCGGCGGCCCCCGCAAGGGCGCCCCAGTGGCGCTGGCGGCTGGAGGTACTGACGGCGGGCATGGGCAGGACGGATGAATGCATGGGATTGGGAAATGACCAAATATGCTATTGTACCGATGCCGCGTCGCGGCGTCATGGCCGCTGCGCTGTAATATCAGGGACGCGACTGTGCGCTGTGGAGGTATCGAGCACCCATGAGCATAAGGTTACGCGCAGGATCCGCGGTCATCGGGATCGCGCTGGTGGTTGCCGCACTCGGCGTGCCCGGCTGCGGAGGGAGTGATTTCGCGGTAAAAAATCTCGCCAAAACTGATGTGGATCTGGTGGCGGATGCGCATTATCAAACCAGCCAGCAATTGCTGCGGGATCTCACCATCAAGCTGTATCGGCGCAACCCCCGGGAGCTCGCCAAAACCCCCGGCGCGACCAAGGAGCAGCGGGTTGAGCAATTATTTGCGACGCCAGAATCCCGGCAGTTTGCGGAACTGGGCGGCCGGCGGGGTGTTGCCGCGATGGAACTTGCCAGCGATCCGAGTTACTCAGGCGATCGGGTGTTTGCCACCATCTTTGGTCTCAACACAATGCTCAGGGAAGCCTATGGAGACAGGAGTGAGTTTTTTATCTTTGACGAGCTGGACCAGCAAAAGCTGTATCACAGTGCCCGCAACATCGAAATTCTGGTATGGCGACTGAATACTCGGCGGGATGGCGACGGCAAGCCCCTGTTATTGACCAACAGTTTGCCCGGAGAGCCACCCAACCTGAGTTTTGAGCGTCGCTTTGGCAAATTGATTTCCATACAGGATATGCTGGCCAGAATTATCGCGCAAAAGCAAAAACGCCTGATAAATGTCGTCACCCACACCCTGGCCAGCATGGCTTTTATTCCCCTCTAGGTGCCTGTGCGGTTCGGTCTGGTTGCGCTGGAGAGGGCGAATCACGATAATAGCGACCCTTCGAGAATACCCAGCCACCTAACGACAGGTAATTGCTTGTGAATCGACCGCAACCTACTGATTTTTTTAAGGACTGGAAAGAAAGGGAAGCTTTGGCCGAAGCCATGATTCCCCTTATCGGCAAGCTCTACCGGGAAAATAACGTTTCTCTTTATATGTACGGCAGAAACCTGGTGAATCAGGCGGTTACCGACCTGATGAAAATTCACCGCTTCGTGCGCCAGATTGAACACAATGAACTGTCGGAATTCGAAACCTATCCGATGATTCAGACCCTGGCCAGGATGAATCTGGGTCCGGCCCACATCGACGTTGGCAAGCTCACCGTTAAATATCAGAACAATGGTAATGGCGGCGACATCGAAACCTTCCTGCAGGCCATGGTTGGCGATGATATCGGTAGTACCCGTAAGCCTCTGCCCGCGCCGCAGGACGTGGTGTTGTACGGTTTCGGCCGCATCGGCCGCCTGGTGGCGCGGTTGCTGGTGGAAAAAGCGGGGGGCGGGGATCTGTTGCGCCTGCGCGCCATCGTGGTGCGCAAAAGTCGCAACAGTGATGACCTGGAGAAGCGCGCCAGTCTGCTGCGTCGCGATTCGGTACACGGTAGTTTCAAGGGGACCATTCGGGTGCTGCCGGACGAAAACAAGCTGGTGTGCAACGGCAACGAAATTCAGGTGATTTACGCCGACTCGCCCACGGAAATAGACTACACCGAGTACGGCATCGCTAATGCGATCGTGGTGGATAACACCGGGGTGTGGCGCGATGAAGTGGGGCTCGGGCAGCACCTGGACAGTCCGGGTGTTAGCAAGGTGATTCTTACCGCGCCGGGTAAGGGTTCCATTCCAAATATTGTGTACGGTATTAATCACGGCGACATCGGCGAGCACAAAATCGTCTCGGCCGCTTCCTGCACCACTAATGCTATTGTGCCGGTGCTCAAGGCATTGCTCGATAAGTACGGCATCGAACGCGGGCATGTGGAAACCGTGCACGCCTATACCAACGATCAAAATTTGATCGACAATTACCATAAGGGTGCGCGGCGGGGGCGCAGTGCGCCCTTAAATATGGTGCTTACCGAGACCGGTGCGGCCAAGGCCGTTGCCAAGGCGATTCCCGAGCTGTCTGGCAAGTTGACGGGCAACGCGATTCGCGTGCCGACCCCCAACGTGTCGATGGCCATCCTCAACCTGCAACTGGGTAGCGCGGTATCGCGAGATACCCTGAACGAGTTTATGCGCGAAACCGCGCTGCATTCGCCCTTGCAACAGCAAATTGGTTACACCATTTCTTCCGAGGCAGTGTCCACGGATTTTGTGGGCGACCGGCACGCCTGCGTGTTCGATTCCCAGGCAACCATCGTCAACGAGCGCAACTGTGTACTGTACTGCTGGTACGACAATGAATTCGGCTACAGCTGTCAGGTGGTGCGCTGCCTGGAGAAAATGGCGGGTGTGGAGTGGTTGATGTTCCCCAGAGCGGACTGATTGCGGTTGCCAGCGTACGGGGCTGCGCGGCATGTCGCGCACGGCACGCTAGAACAACCGGATTTGTGCGCGCTACGCAACATACCGTTGCGTTTTTTAATGGGTGTCAGCGGGTGTGTCGCTGGTAAAAGGGCGTGTTGGTCTTTATAATCCCGGCGCTCTCGAATCGGGCTTAACCGACGTGCGTCAGGCACTAGTGCCCGGCCGGTGATTGATTATTACGGTGTGAGAACTTTCTATGATTAAAATCCGTCGCGGACTGGATCTACCCATTGCCGGAGCGCCTGAACAGGTGGTGCATGATGGCGGCGTGGTAAGTTCCGTTGCGTTACTTGGTAGCGACTATCCCGGTATGAAACCGACCATGGCGGTTGCTGTGGGCGAACGGGTCAAACTGGGGCAACTGCTGTTTACCGACAAGAAAAACGAGGGCGTGGCCTTTACGGCACCCGCTGCGGGTGTGGTAAATGCGATCAATCGCGGCGAACGGCGCGTTTTCCAGTCGCTGGTGATTACCGTCGAAGGTGACGATGAGGTTACCTTTGCCAAATACTCCGAGGCGCAACTCGCCACTGTGGAGCGCAAGGCGGTAGTCGATAACCTGATAGCCAGCGGACTATGGACCGCGCTGCGCACCCGGCCCTATTCCCGGGTGCCCGCGCCGGATGCCGTTCCCAATGCGATTTTTGTCACGGCGATGGACACCAATCCGTTGGCCGCCGATCCGGCGGTGATTATTGCCGAGCGCAAGCAGGATTTCGCCAACGGACTGCGGGTGTTAACGCGGCTGACTGGCGGTGCGGTACACCTGTGTCGCGCCCCCGGGGTGGACTCGATACCAACCTGCGACGGCGTTACCAGTCATGAATTCAGCGGGCCGCACCCGGCCGGCCTGGTGGGCACCCATATCCATTTTATTGATCCGGTCAATGAACATAAAAGTGTGTGGCATATCGGTTATCAGGACGTGATCGCCTACGGCAGCCTGTTCACCAGCGGGAGCATTGAGACTACCCGGGTGGTGGCACTGGCTGGTCCCCAGGTACGTCAGCCGCGCCTGATACGCACTCGCGCTGGTGCCTGTTTGAGCGAGCTGGTGGCCACTGAGGTACTGGATGGGGATAATCGCATTGTCTCCGGTTCGGTGATGTCGGGTCATCGCGCAGCGGGCCCTTTCGACTATCTGGGTCGTTACCACAATCAGGTATCGGTACTCGAAGAAGGGCGGGAACGGCGCCTGCTGAGTTATCTTTCCCCCGGGGTCAACCGTCATTCGGCGCTGCCTATCTTTCTATCGGCGCTGCAAAAGAACAAATTGTTCGCCATGAATGCCAGTACCAACGGTAGTGAGCGCGCCATGGTGCCCCTGGGCAATTACGAGCAGGTCATGCCCCTCGATATCCTGCCGACCCAGTTACTGCGTGCGCTGGTGGTTGGCGATACGGATATGGCACAAAAACTGGGCTGCCTGGAGCTCGACGAGGAAGATCTGGCGCTTTGCACCTACGTTTGCGTGGGTAAATACGAGTATGGCCCCATATTGCGCGACAATCTGGCCCGTATTGAGAAGGAGGGCTAAGCCTGATGGGACTGCGAAAAATTCTCGATAGCCTGGAGCCGCATTTTCACAAAGGCGGTAAATACGAAAAATGGTATGCCCTCTACGAGGCGGTGGATACCATTTTCTATTCCCCGTCGTCGGTCACCAAAACCGGTGCCCATGTGCGCGATGGAATCGACCTCAAACGGGTCATGATCACGGTCTGGTTGGCCGCCTTTCCGGCTATGTTCTACGGGATGTACAACCTGGGTTTTCAGGCCAACACGGCCATGGCGGCCATGGGCCTGACCCAGGTCGGCGACTGGCACGGCCCGTTTATCAGTCTTCTGGCGGGCCACGACCCGAGCAGTATCTGGGATTGCTTCTGGTACGGCGCGGTGTTTTTCGTCCCCATCTACATGGTGACATTTATTGTGGGCGGTTTTTGGGAAGTTTTGTTCTCAATGGTGCGCGGCCACGAAATTAACGAAGGGTTTTTTGTCACATCCATCCTTTACGCTCTGATTTGTCCGCCCGACTTACCGTTGTGGATGGTGGCGCTGGGGATCAGTTTCGGCGTGGTAATTGGCAAGGAAATTTTCGGTGGGACGGGTAAGAATTTCCTGAATCCGGCGTTAACCGGGCGCGCATTCGTGTTTTTCGCCTATCCGGCGGCGATGTCCGGGGACGCCGTGTGGACCGCGGTGGACGGTTTTACCGGCGCCACGGCCCTGTCGATTGCGGCGAGCGACGGCATGGCGGCGTTACAAAATCAGTTCAGCCTGATGGACGCATTTATTGGACGCATGCCAGGGTCGGTGGGCGAGGTATCGACCCTCGCCATATTGCTGGGCGCGGTGGTACTGCTGGTCATGCGTATCGCATCGTGGCGCATTATGCTCGGCGTGATGCTGGGTATGGTAGCGTTGTCCACCCTGTTTAACTCGATTGAATCGAGCAACCCCATGTTCGCCATGCCCTGGTACTGGCATGCGGTACTGGGCGGTTTCGCGTTCGGCATGGTGTTTATGGCCACCGATCCGGTATCGGCGTCGATGACCGACACCGGCAAGCTGTGGTTTGGCGTATTGATCGGGGTGATGGTGGTATTGATTCGCGTGGTCAACCCGGCGTTTCCAGAAGGCATGATGCTGGCGATATTATTTGCCAACCTGTTTGCGCCGTTGATCGATCATTTTGTGGTGCAGTCCAACATCAAGCGGAGGCTGGCCCGTGGCTAATAAAGATTCCATGTGGGGAACCATCAGGGTTGCCTTGATTCTATGCGTGGTTTGCTCCGTGTTCGTTTCTGCAGCAGCGGTTTTACTGCGTCCCGAGCAACTGGCCAACAAACTAAATGACCGCAAAAAAAATATTCTGGCTGCCGCCGGATTGTTGCAGCCCAATGTGGACATCGATACCCAGTTCGCCAGAATTGACACCCGTCTGGTAGATTTGAACACCGGCAAATTCAGTCAGGCGTTCGATGTGGCGAGCTTTGATCAACGCAAGGCGAGTAAAAACCCGGACCTGGCTACCGCACTGTCCGCTGAAGAGGATAAGGCCAGTATTAAACGCCGTGAAGATTATGCGCTGGTGTATATCGTCAACGACGGCGAGGCTGTGGACAAAGTGATTATTCCCATCAAAGGTTATGGGTTGTGGTCGACACTGTATGGTTTTATCGCCCTCGATAAGGATATTAATACCGTGGTAGGCGTAGGGTTTTACGAACACGCGGAAACCCCCGGCCTGGGTGGCGAGATCGATAATCCGCTGTGGAAAGCCAAATGGGTTGGCAAGAAAGTCTACTCCGAGGAAGGCGATACGGCGTTATCGGTTATCAAAGGGGAGGTGGACACGTCCCGGCCGCAGGCGGTGTATCAAATCGACGGGCTGTCCGGCGCGACGCTCACCAGCCGCGGTGTGCACAATTTGATTCAGTTCTGGATGGGCGACAAAGGCTTCGCCCAGTTTCTGGCTAACCTGCGTGCAGGGGAGGCGTAATCATGACGGACAAAACCAAAGATATCCTGTTAAAACCGATTCTGGATAATAATCCGATCGCCCTGCAGATCCTCGGCATTTGTTCGGCCCTGGCGGTCACCTCACAAATGTCGGTGGCATTTGTCATGTGCGTGGCGTTGACGGTTGTTACGGCTTTTTCAAATTTCTTTATATCAATTATCCGACACCATATTCCCGGTAGTATTCGCATTATCGTGCAAATGACCATTATCGCGTCGCTGGTGATTGTGGTGGATCAGATTCTCAAAGCAGTGGCCTACGATATCAGCAAGCAGTTGTCGGTATTTGTCGGCTTGATTATCACCAACTGCATTGTGATGGGTCGCGCCGAAGCCTTCGCCATGAAAAATCCGCCGGTAGCCAGTTTTTTTGACGGCATTGGCAACGGGCTTGGCTACAGCGCCATTTTGATGAGTGTAGCCGTGGTGAGAGAATTGTTCGGCTCTGGAAAAATGTTTGGCCAGGAGATATTTTCGGTGGTGAGTGCCGGGGGCTGGTACGTGCCCAACGGACTGCTGCTGTTACCACCGTCGGCGTTTTTTCTGATTGGCGGGTTTATCTGGGCCCTGCGCAGTTTTAAACGGGAACAGGTAGAAGCACCGGAATATAAAATGGCGCCAAATACAAAAATCGGGGAGGCCGCCTGATGGAACATTATGTTGGCTTACTGGTCCGCGCGGTTTTTATCGAAAATATGGCCCTCGCGTTTTTTCTGGGCATGTGTACATTTCTGGCAATATCCAAAAAAGTTGAAGCCGCGATTGGATTGGGCATTGCGGTAATCGTGGTGTTGTCGATTACGGTGCCGGTCAATAATTTGATTTATCAGTACCTGCTTACCGAGGGCGCGTTGAGCTGGACAGGTATAGAAAGCCTTAAACAGGTGGATCTCAGCTTTCTCGGTTTGCTGAGTTACATCGGCGTGATTGCCGCGATCGTGCAAATTATGGAAATGTTCCTCGATCGTTATGTGCCGGTCCTGTACAACGCGCTGGGTGTGTTCCTGCCCCTGATCACGGTTAACTGCGCGATACTGGGCGCGGCGTTGTTTATGGTTGAGCGCGATTACAATTTTGGGGAAAGCGCTGTGTATGGCTTTGGCGCCGGCCTGGGCTGGGCGCTGGCAATCGCCGCGTTGGCGGGGATTCGGGAAAAGCTCAAATACAGCGATATGCCGGAGGGTCTGCGAGGCCTTGGTGGGGCGTTTATGATCGTGGGATTGATGTCCCTGGGCTTTATGTCATTCGGTGGCATCGACCTGTAAGGGCGAGATGTAGAGAAATATTATGAGTATGGAAAATATTACGATTTTACTCGGCGTCGGCATGTTTACAGCGGTGGTGCTGGCCCTGGTATTTTTTATTCTCGGCGCCCGCTCGAGGCTGGTCAGTGCGGGGCATGTGAATATTGAAATCAATGGTGAAAAAACCATCGATGTACCCGCCGGTGACAAGCTGTTACAGACCCTTTCGGCCAACGATATATTTCTCGCTTCCGCCTGCGGTGGCGGCGGCAGCTGTGCGCAGTGTAAATGTATTGTTACCGAAGGCGGCGGCTCTATCCTGCCCACCGAAGAATCCCATTTTAACCGTCGCGAAATTCGCGAAGGGTGGCGCCTGTCCTGTCAGGTGCCGGTCAAACAGGATATGAAAATCGTCGTGCCCGAGGAGGTGTTTGGGGTCAAGCAGTGGGAGTGTACGGTGGAGTCCAACCCCAATGTGGCGACCTTTATCAAGGAGCTGACCCTGCGTCTGCCAGAGGGGGAGAACGTCGATTTTCGCGCGGGGGGGTATGTGCAGCTCGAGGCGCCGCCGCACCACGTAAAATTCAAAGATTTTGATATCGAAGAGGAATATCGGGGCGACTGGGCACATTTTAAATTCTTTGATCTGGAGTCAAAAACCGACGAGACAGTGATTCGCGCCTACTCCATGGCCAACTACCCGGAAGAGCGGGGCATTGTTAAGTTCAATATTCGTATCGCCACCCCGCCGCCGCGCACCCAGGGACTGCCGCCCGGTAAAATGTCGTCCTACGTGTTTAGCCTGAAACCCGGGGACAAGATGACGGTGTACGGACCCTTCGGCGAATTTTTCGCCCAGGATACGGATAAGGAAATGGTGTTTATCGGTGGCGGCGCCGGCATGGCGCCCATGCGCTCCCACCTGTTTGATCAGTTGCGGCGGCTGAAAACCGATCGCAAAATTACTTTCTGGTACGGTGCCCGTAGTTTGCGGGAAATGTTCTACGTGGAGGATTTTGACTCACTGGCCGCGGAGAATACAAATTTTGAATGGCACGTGGCGTTGTCAGAGCCGCAGCCGGAAGATAACTGGAGTGGCTATACCGGTTTTATTCACAACGTGCTTTACGAAAATTACCTCAAGGATCACCCCGCACCGGAAGACTGTGAATATTATATGTGTGGCCCGCCGATGATGAATATGGCGGTTATCAAACTGCTCAAGGACCTGGGGGTCGAAGACGACCATGTGTTCCTGGACGACTTTGGTGGCTGAGCGCAAACCAGTTTCGGATTCGAGAACGAGGCCTCTGACGGCCTCGTTTTTGTTGGTGAGTGCGGTATGTGTCGCCCTGTGGTTAAGCACCGGCTGCGCGCCGGGAGCCCGGGAGTTTGTTCTGGAAGGGCAGACCATGGGTACCACCTATCACATCAAAATGGTGGTGGAGCAGGGTGAGTTGCCCTGGGGTATTCAGGCGCAGGTCGACGCCGCGCTGAATGCGGTGGATATGTCCATGAGCACCTATAAGCCCGAGTCCGAGCTGAATCGTCTCAATCGGCATCCGGTGGGTGAATCATTTGCGGTGAGCGCGGACCTGTGGGCAGTGCTCGATATTGCGGCGCAGATTTACGGCCTCACCGACGGCGCATTTGACCCCAGCGTGGCGCCGCTGGTGGACTTGTGGGGCTTTGGTCCAGTCGAAACGGGGGACCGTATCCCCGCGGACGGAGAAATAGAAGCGTTGGTCGCCGCCATCGGATTTGATAAGTTGGTGCGCAGCGAGACACAGCGCACGGTATATAAATCTGCCCCGTTGTCCCTGGATTTGTCGGCGGTTGCCAAGGGTTATGGGGCGGATAAGGTTGCCCGGTTGTTGCGTAGTCAGGGTATCCATCGCTACATGATTGAGGTGGGTGGCGAGCTGGCCCTGGCCGGATTGAACAGTCGCGGCCAGGAGTGGCGCATCGCTATTGAAACACCGGCGCTGTTCCAGGGCGAGGTGCAAAAAATTATCGCGGTTACCGACCGTGGTTTGGCCACCTCTGGAGACTATCGCAATTATTTTGAGAAAGACGGAAAACGTTATAGTCACACCATCGATCCCCGCACCGGCAGACCGATTACCCATCGACTTGCGTCGGTCACCGTGATCGCGGACACTGCGGCTATAGCGGACGCACTGGCGACCGGATTCGATGTGCTCGGTGCGGAACGGGCGCTGGTGATCGCGGGTCAGCTGAATGTTCCGGTGTTCCTTGTGGTGAGAGAAGCAGGGGGCTTTAAAGAAATCTACAGTGAGGCATTCGCACCCTACCTCGACGCGGATGCCGAGCAGGAGAAGTAAACGTGCTCGAATTAGGTTTGGCGTTTATCGTAATTGTGGCTCTGGTGGCGGCAATGTCTGTGGGCGTGCTGTGTGGGCGCAAACCCATCAAGGGCACCTGTGGTGGCATGGCGGCGCTTAACATGGGGGCGGACTGCGATATCTGTGGCGGCGATGTCAGTAAATGTGACGATGATTTGTCCACCGCTAAAACGTCCACCGAAGCGGGGACAGAACTGGGCTACGATGCCGGCGAGCGTGCCGCCACCCGTTAGGCACAGCGACGTCGGCACCGCCTATCAGCAAGTTGTGTCATCTGGAAATAACCCGGCAGCCCTGAGCGGAAGGTTCGCGGTGGGCCTTGCCGGACGCTGGCATTCAGGGAGCAGGCAGTGACAACCCTCAGCTACGATTTAATCGTGATCGGCAGTGGGCCCGCCGGTGAAGGCGCGGCCATGACCGCGGTCAAGAAAGGCTGGTCGGTTGCGGTGGTGGACGAACGACGTCTGGTGGGCGGGAACTGCACCCACCTGGGCACGATACCCTCCAAGGCGCTGCGCAACAACGTACGGCGCATTATTCAATACAACAGCATGCCGATGTTTCGCGCCATCGGGGAACCCCGCTGGTTTTCATTTCCGCAGATCATGCAGTCGGTGCAAACGGTGGTGGCGCGGCAGGTGGAGGAGCGCACCCGCTATTATTCGCGCAATCGCATCACCCTGCACACCGGCACTGCCAAATTCGTCGATGCGCAAACCCTGCAGGTAGTCGCGCCGGATGGTACCTTTGAAAGGCTACATGCCACTCATATACTGATCGCCACCGGGTCGCGTCCCTATCATCCGGACGATGTGGATTTTAGCAACGCCAATATTTACGACAGCGACACCATTCTCGATTTAGGCGCTACCCCGCGCAATATTATTATTTACGGGGCGGGGGTCATCGGCTGCGAATTCGCCTCGATATTTGCCGGTCTGGATACGCGCGTTGACCTGATTAACACCCGGGACAGATTGCTGGAGTTTCTGGACGACGAAATATCCGACGCATTGAGTTATCACCTGCGGGATACCAGTGTGCTGGTGCGGCACAGGGAAGAGTACGCCCGGGTCATACCTCACTCTCGCGGTGTGACTATGGAGCTGAAGTCCGGCAAGAAGGTGCACGCCGAGGCATTGCTGTGGTGCAACGGCCGCACCGGCAACACGGATAGTCTCGGTCTCGAGGCAATCGGTCTTAGTGCGGATCACCGCGGTCTATTGAGCGTAAATAAAAATTATCAGACCAGCATTGCACATATTTACGCCGCTGGGGATGTCATCGGCTGGCCGTCATTGGCTGGTGCTGCCTATGACCAGGGGCACTTCGCGGCCGCCCATATGTGCGATATCGGCGAGCAACGGGTGGTGGAAGATGTGGCCAGCGGCATCTATACCATTCCGGAAATCAGCTTTGTTGGCAAAAACGAACGGGAATTAACCCGCGATGGGATTCCCTACGAAGTGGGGCGTGCCTATTTTAAGAGCATCGCCCGCGCGCAAATTTCCGGGGACGATACGGGTATGTTGAAAATTCTGTTCCACCCGGACACGTTGCAGATTCTCGGCATCCACTGTTTCGGGGCGGAGGCAGCGGAAATTATTCATATCGGGCAGGCGATCATGAATCAGCAGGGCGCGGCAAATTCCATTGACTACTTCAGTCGCACTACATTTAACTACCCGACCATGGCGGAAGCCTATCGGGTGGCCGCCATCGCCGGGCTAAACCGGGTAAGTCGGGCGACGCGGGGAGCGAGACTCGCGGGAATATAAACTGGCGCCGTTACTGACTCACCGGTCGATGTTTGAGCACGGTGTGCAATACATGGCTGTACTCGAAGTACACCAGGTAGTCGGCGTATTCCCAGGAACTGATGGGCGGTGTGCCCACCGGTCCGTGCCTGGCCAGCGGCTGGCCGAATCTAGCCTCGACCTGTTGCGGGGACATGCCGCGGGAGGGGCGCTCGATAGTCTGATTTTCTGTGGCCTGCTGGCCCACCGGCAGTTTTATTTCCTCTGCGACCAGCGCTAGTGGCGAAGTTGCCAGCGCGGCACCAATCAGGGCAAGTATCACGTGTTTCACCGGGTATTCCCTCCTGGTTTCTGCAATCACCTGCCGATTATAGTCAGCAATCCGGGGGTAAGTACAACCGCGCTGCCACTTTAGCGCGACGTCGTCGGGTGGTTCACAAAATTTTGTACCGGGGCAGGTGGGATGCCGTGCTTGGTCCTCGCAGCCCGCAATGTTCCGCGCGGGCAATATAAAGTTGCCACCGTGCTACAGCAACGCTTGTTCTGGTGACTGGTTTTAGATTTAATCCACCGATGTTTATAAATCTACCATCCTTTATCGGTCTGCGTTATATCTTCAGCAAACGGCGGGAGGGTTTTGTCTCTTTTGTATCGCTGTTTTCATTTTGTGCAATGGCTCTGGGGGTTATGGCGTTGATAGTCGTCATGTCGGTGATGAACGGCTTCGATCGCGAGATCAAGACGCGGATTTTGAACATCATTCCCCATATCACCTTGCATAATTCCAGGGGCATAGAAAACTGGACCGCATGGGCGACCAGGGTAGCGCAGGTGCCGGGGGTCCGTGCGGTGACGCCGTTTGTGGATGGCCCGGCCATGCTCACTTTTGGCGATCGCTTTCAGGGGGTTAGCCTGCAGGGCATTGATCCGGCACTACCTCAGGAAGCCATGCCGATCAGCGAACATCTGATTTTTGGTGACATGGAGCAACTGCAACCCGGCGGCTTTGGTGTGGTGCTGGGCAGTATGCTGGCCCAGAGTCTGGGCGTGATCACCGGTGATACCCTGTTGCTCACGCTGCCGGAGGTGACCGTTACGCCGGTTGGTATTTTTCCGCGGGTCAAGCGCGTGACCGTGGTCGGAATTTTTCAGGTGGGGGCTCAGGTGGACGAGGGCATCGCTTTTATCCATATAGCCGACGCGCGCAAACTTCTGCGGCTGGGGGATCGGGTCAAGGGCCTGCGGGTGATTCTCGCCGACCCATTTTCCGACACCGCCGCTGCGGTGAGAGCGCAGGTGCCGGAACACATTGAGGTGAGTACCTGGCAGGAAGCACTGGGCAGCCTGTTTCGCGCCATTCGCATGGAAAAAATGGTGGTGGGGCTGTTATTGATGGTTATTGTCGGCGTAGCGGCCTTCAATATTGTTGCCAGCCTGGTATTGATGGTAAACGACAAGCGCAAGGATATCGCCGTATTGCGCACCATGGGCGCGGACGCGCCAACAATCACGGCGATATTTCGAATACAGGGGGGCGTGGTGGGAATTACCGGAGTCGTCACAGGGGTGCTGGTTGGCTGTGTGGTTGCCGTTAACATTGGCGCGATAGTGGCCGGGCTGGAGAGCCTGTTCGGATTTTATTTATTTGATCCGGGGTTGTATTTTATTCGTCGCCTGCCTTCGCAATTACTGTGGCAGGACGTTGCGCTGATCGCCTCTGCGGGTGTTGTCCTCAGCCTGTTAGCGACCCTCTATCCGGCGTCCCGCGCCGGGCATGTACAGCCCGCCGAGGCGCTGCGCTATGACCACTGATGTTGCAGCGGGGCAAAAAACGGCGGTTTTGTCCTGTCGCGACGTGCATAAATCCTACCGGCAGGGCAGCGAGCAGGTGGCGGTGCTGACGGGTGTCGATCTGTCCGTCGCGGTCGGGGAAAAATTGGCCATCATCGGCGCGTCCGGCTCCGGAAAATCCACATTGTTAAATATGCTCGGCGGACTGGATGATCCCTCTGCCGGCGAGATCTGGATTCAGGGCGCAGCGGTAGCACCCATGTCGGAATCAGAACGCGCCCGCTGGCGCAATCGGCACCTGGGGTTTGTGTATCAGTTTCATCATTTATTGCCCGAATTTTCCGCCCTGGAAAATGTCGCGATGCCCCTGCTGATCGGGCGGGTGGCTCCCGCCGTCGCCCGGCAGCGGGCTCGGCAATTGTTGGCGGAAGTGGGATTGGCGGCGCGCACCGCACACAAGCCCGCGGCTCTGTCCGGTGGCGAGCGTCAGCGGGTCGCCATTGCGCGTGCACTGGCGACGGAACCCGGCTGTGTTTTGATGGACGAGCCCACCGGTAATCTCGATCCGGCCACCGCGCAGACGGTGCTGGAGTTGTTGCTCAGGCTCAACCAGGAGTCCGGTATCAGCTTTGTCATTGTCACCCACGATCGTCAGATTGCCGCGCGCATGGATCGGGTGGTCAGCCTGCGCGATGGTTGCCTGCAGGACGTGGACGGTGCTCCCTGATGGGAGGGTATTCGGTCTTTATTGGTGCGCGGTTTTTTTTCAGCGGTACCGGTAGTCGCCTGGTGTCATTTATTTCGGTATTGACGGTGGCGGGCCTGGTGCTGGGTATTGCCCTGTTGATTGTAGTGTTGTCCGTGATGAATGGTTTTGACCGGGAGATGCGCACCCGTATTCTCGGTGTGGTGCCCCATATACAGTTGTATGCAGACGGTGGCATTCCCAACTGGGAGACATTCGCCGATGCGGTTGCGCAAACCCCCGGGGTGATCGATGCCATACCATTTACCCGCGTCAGCGGTATGCTGAATTTTCACGGAATGGTCGAGCCGGTGGATATGCAGGGCGTGGTGCCCCACCTGTTTGCCGACGTGGTAGGCGACCTGTTGTCCCCCACCGTGCTCAATAAACTCACCGACCGCGGCATGCTACTGTCCGGGGTAGTGGCCGGTAAGTTAGGTGTTAAGGAGGGGCAGAGCGTTACCCTGTTTGTACCTCGGGGAGAGCGGCCCGGAGGTGGTGTGGCCCCGGATATTCGGGTTTTTCACGTGGCGGGCGTTATCGACACCCATACCACCATCGATAACTCTCTGGCCTTAATCACCCTGTCTGCCGCCAGTGATATCGCGGGCCTGGGGGCTAACGCACAGGGACTGCGTGTACGGGTTGACGACATATTTGCCGCACGCGACACGGGCTTTGCGCTCGTTGCTCAGCTGCCCTCGGGCTACAGTTTTGTCGATTGGACGCAAACCCACGGCAACCTTTATCAGGCTATTCAGATGTCCCGCAATCTGGTCGGCATGCTGATCTTTTTAATTATTGCCATCGCTGTTTTTAACGTCGTGGCCATGCTGGTAATGACCGTGGTAGAAAAACGCCCGGCCATTGCCATTCTTAAAACACTGGGCGCAAGCAACCGGGGGATATTAGCGGTGTTTTTAGTGCAGGGCACATTGATTGGTTTATTTGGTGCGCTACTCGGGGTGCTATGTGGTGTGCTCGGCGCCTGGTACGTGGCGGACGTGGTGCGCTGGATGGAGCATCTGTTTCAATTTCAGTTTCTCAGTTCCGAAGTGTATCCCATTGATTATTTGCCCTCGGACCTGCGCGCGCTGGACGTGGTGTGGGTAGTCGCGGTGGCACTGGCGCTGAACTTTTTTGCCACCCTCTATCCGGCCTGGCAGGCGGCCCGGGTACGACCGGCGGAAGTTCTGCGTTACGAGTAACGCCGTCAGTGGCGGGATTGTCGGCGCAGTTTACGCTGTTGCCAGTCACTGATAATTTTCCAGCGCCATAACACGCGCACGGCCCAATAGGCCAGGGTGCCCAGTACCGTCCCGGACAACACACTGCCGATCACCACCGGCAGCAAAATATGCTGACCCTGATCGAGAAACCACTGCCAGGTAAATTGAAAGTTAATGGCCACCGGGGTCGCCCCCAGCACCCACTGGCCAATCCAGTAACTGGCGACCGTCAGGGGCGGGATAGTGAGGGGGTTACTGATCCATACCAGCGCCAGACTGATGGGCAAATTACAGCGCACCCACAGCGCCAGCAGGGTGACGATAAGCATATGCCCGGGCAGGGGTAAAAACGCGCAAAACAACCCTACCAGAAATGCTTTCGACACGGAGTCTCGATTGAGGTGAAACAGATTGGGGTCGTGCAGTATCGGTCCCATCCAGCGCAGGGTTTTGTGGTCGGAAACGGTGCTGGAGGAGGGCAGCCAACGGCGAATCAGTTTGCGTGGCATGAACGGCGTTCCAGACTGCGTGGACGATCGGCATTATGCCGGTTTTCAGCCAACGACTCTAGGAAATCGATCCGTACCGGCGGTGTATTCTCAGAGAGCCCGGGGGTTGCGCGTCGTCTGGCAGGCTACCTCCACCGAGTAAATAAGGTTGTGGAAGTCATTTTGTCGGTCAGACTTATTGATAATACGGAAAAAAGTCGGTATAAATGGCAACATTGTCCGACATCATCGTTTTTATGCCGACTACAGAACCCAGCCTTGGTGCTCCTCCCGCACCGGAATTCGCTGCCCAAAACAGCGCCGTGGATCATCTCTACGGGCGCCTGCGCAGTGCGATCATTCAGGGGGATATCAAGGTGGGCAGCAAAATCAGCGAACCGGAGCTGGCCCGGGCCTACGGCGTCAGTCGCAGTACGGTGCGCGAGACCCTGGGACGCCTGGAATCGGCCTACCTGGTGGTGCGTAAAGCCAACGCCGGGGCGCGGGTAGTGACCCTTAGCATTGAGGAGTTGCTGGAAATTTATCAGGTGCGGGAAGCCATGGAAGGTATGGCCTGCCGACTGGCAGCGGCCAATATGAGTCGCGCGGAAATTGAAGATTTACAGACCTTGCTGGAGCAGCACAGACAGCACAGTGAGTTACAGAGCGGGCGCGCCTATTATCAGAAGGAAGGGGATCTGGATTTTCACTATCGACTGGTGCAGGGCAGCAAGAACGCCAAAATCATTCACCTGCTATGCGATGAGTTGTACGCCAAAGTGCGAATGTATCGCTATCAGTTTGGTATGGCTGGCGCCCGCGCCTGGGACGCGTTTGCGGAACACAAACACATCGTCGATGCCATTGCCGACCGGGATGGGGAAATGGCGGAAATGTTGATGCGTCGGCATATTCGGGCGTCGCGTCTTAATATCGAGCGCAATATGGATTCACTACACGAGGTAACAGACCAATGACCGAACAACTTACCGCTGGTACGCGCTTTCGCCGCGCCCTGCAGAACAACAAACCGTTACAGGTGGTGGGCACCGTCAATGCCTATTGCGCGATGATGGCCGAGCAAATTGGTCATCAGGCCATTTACCTGTCCGGCGCCGGTGTCGCCAACGCGTCATACGGTCTTCCGGACCTGGGTATTACCGGGCTCGAAGACGTATTGCAGGACGTGCGGCGTATCACCGCAGCGACGCAACTGCCGTTACTGGTGGATATCGACACGGGCTGGGGCGGGGCCTTTAATATCGCCCGCACTGTGAAGGAAATGATCCGCGCCGGGGCGGCGGCGGTGCATATCGAGGACCAGGTGGCGCAAAAGCGCTGCGGACACCGCCCCAACAAGGAGATTGTGTCCCTCAGTGAGATGGTGGATCGGGTCAAGGCCGCCGTGGACGCGCGCACCGACGATTCGTTTTTCATTATGGCGCGCACCGACGCATTTGCCCAGGAGGGACTGGAAAAGGCCGTTGAGCGTGCCCAGGCCTGCATCGAGGCCGGGGCCGACGGCATTTTTGCGGAAGCGATCAACGAGGAGTCCCATTACCGGGCATTTCGCGCGGCACTGAATGCGCCGCTGCTGGCCAACATTACTGAGTTTGGCCAGACACTGTTGTACAATAAAAACGATCTGGCGGCCTGGGGTGTGGATATGGTGCTGTATCCCCTGTCCGCATTTCGCGCTATGAATCGGGCCGCCGAGCAGGTGTACACGGCAATTCTCGAGAAAGGTGACCAGAAGGATGTGGTGGACCGTATGCAAACGCGGATGGAGTTGTACGATTACCTTGGTTACCACGACTACGAACAAAAGCTCGATGCGTTATTTGCGCAAAGCAAAAACAAATAACGCGATCGAATTAAAATTTATTGATAAGGAATGAACCATGGCTGAAAAAAAACTTTCCGGTGCGGGCCTGCGTGGACAGGTCGCAGGTAAAACCGCGCTTTCCACCGTGGGAAAATCTGGCTCCGGGCTGACCTATCGGGGTTACGATGTCAAAGACCTGGCGGAAAACTGTGAATTTGAAGAAGTTGCGCACCTGATTCTCAAGGGTCACCTGCCCACGGCGACGGAACTGGCGACCTACAAGGCCCACCTCAAGGAATTGCGGGATATACCGCAACCTTTAAAAGACGTGCTGGAACGCATTCCCGCCGATGCCCATCCCATGGACGTCATGCGCACCGGTTGCTCGTTTCTCGGCAACCTGGAAACGGAAACAGATTTTAGTCAGCAGGGACAACGTACGGAACGATTGCTGGCTGCTTTTCCGTCGATAATTTGCTACTGGTACCGGTTCAGTCACGACGGCGTACGGGTCGATCTCGACACCGGTGAAGATTCGGTCGGCGCCCATTTTCTGCATTTGCTGCACGACAAAAAGCCCAACGCCCTGCACGAAAAGGTTATGCACGTTTCGTTGATCCTGTACGCCGAGCACGAATTTAATGCGTCTACTTTTACGGCGCGGGTGTGTGCGTCGACTCTGTCCGACATACACTCCTGCGTCACCGGCGCCATTGGCACTTTGCGGGGACCGCTGCACGGCGGCGCCAACGAGGCCGCGATGGACATGATCGAGGGTTTTACCAGTCCCGACGACGCGGAGCGGGGCATGCTGGGCATGCTGGCGCGCAAGGAAAAAATCATGGGCTTTGGTCACGCGGTATACAGCGAGTCCGATCCGCGCAATGCCATCATTAAATCCTGGGCCGAGAAGCTGGGGCAGGACGTGGGCGACACTGTGCTGTATCCGGTTTCGGTGCGCTGCGAGGAAGTCATGTGGCGGGAGAAAAAACTGTTCTGCAACGCTGATTTTTTCCATGCTTCCGCGTACCACTTTATGGGGATTCCCACCAAACTGTTTACCCCCATATTTGTCATGTCCCGGCTTACCGGTTGGGCGGCGCATGTGTTTGAGCAGCGCGCGGACAACCGCATTATTCGCCCCAGTGCGGAATACACGGGCCCGGAATTGCGCAAAGTGATCCCGATCGCGCAACGCTGACGGCGCTGGTGCAATAGTCGCACCATATTTTTAGTGTGATTTTTTAGCGCGCTTTTTATGAGCGCGACGATGTAAAAAGCGGGGCGGGCCATGGCAGGTGGTTTGGCCCCGTGTGTTTCTGGCACTGCTTCCGCTAACTTAATTCGAGTGATTTTCAATCCTATGAATACCGAACACCGCAAACCGTTACCCGGCACCGACCTGGACTACTTCGATACCCGCGCGGCGGTGGATGCCATTCAGCCCGGCGCCTACGACAAACTTCCCTACACGTCGCGGGTGCACGCCGAAAACCTGGTGCGGCGCTGTGACCCCGCCGCCCTGACGGACGCCCTCAAACAGATTATCGAACGCCGGCAGGATCTGGATTTTCCCTGGTATCCGGCGCGGGTGGTGTGCCACGATATTCTCGGGCAAACCGCACTGGTGGACCTTGCCGGTTTGCGGGATGCGATTGCCGAGAAGGGTGGCGATCCGGCCCAGGTGAATCCGGTGGTGCCCACCCAGTTGATTGTGGATCACTCTCTGGCGGTGGAACATGCGGGTTTTGAAAAAGATGCTTTTGAATTGAACCGCGCCATCGAAGACCGCCGCAACGACGACCGCTTCCACTTTATCAACTGGACCAAAAAAGCCTTTAAAAACGTCGACGTGATTCAGCCCGGCAACGGCATCATGCACCAGATCAATCTGGAGAAAATGTCGCCGGTGATTCAGGCGCGGGATGGTGTGGCCTTCCCGGACACCCTGGTGGGCACCGACAGTCATACCCCCCACGTGGATGCCCTGGGTGTGATTGCCATCGGCGTCGGTGGTCTCGAGGCGGAAAACGTGATGCTGGGCCGTGCCTCCTATATGCGCCTGCCGGATATTATCGGCGTGGAGCTCACCGGCAAACCCCAGCCCGGCATTACCGCCACGGATGTTGTGCTGGCGCTGACTGAATTTCTGCGCAATGCCAAAGTCGTTTCCTCCTATCTGGAGTTTTTTGGGGAAGGGGCGGAGAGTTTGACCCTCGGCGATCGCGCCACCATCTCCAATATGACCCCCGAGTTTGGCGCCACGGCGGCGATGTTTTATATCGATCAGCAAACCATCGACTACCTCAGGCTTACCGGGCGCGAGGGGGAACAGGTGAAACTGGTTGAAACCTACGCCAAACACACCGGTCTGTGGGCTGACACCCTGAAGCACGCCGAGTACCCCCGGGTCCTGCACTTTGACCTGTCCTCCGTGGTGCGCACCATCGCCGGGCCGTCCAACCCCCACGCCCGGGTGCCGACCTCCGAACTGGCGGCGCGGGGCATCGCCGGCAAGGTTGAAAACGAAGCGGGCCTGATGCCCGACGGTGCAGTGATTATTGCGGCCATCACCAGCTGTACCAATACCAGCAACCCGCGCAATGTGATCGCGGCGGGGCTGATTGCTCGCAACGCCAACAAACTGGGACTGACCCGCAAACCCTGGGTAAAAAGCTCCCTGGCGCCGGGTTCGAAAACCGTAAAAATGTATCTGGAAGAGGCCAAGTTGTTGCCGGAACTGGAGCAACTGGGGTTCGGGATCGTCGGCTTTGCCTGTACCACCTGCAACGGCATGAGCGGCGCCCTGGATCCGGTGATCCAGCAGGAGATCGTCGACCGGGATCTTTACGCCACCGCCGTGTTGTCCGGCAACCGCAACTTCGATGGCCGTATTCACCCCTACGCCAAACAGGCATTTCTGGCATCGCCGCCCCTGGTGGTGGCCTACGCTATCGCCGGCACCATTCGTTTTGATATCGAGAAAGACGTGCTGGGCACTGATCCCCAGGGCAATCCGGTGACCCTGAAGGATATCTGGCCCAGCGATGAAGAGATCGACGCCATTGTTGCGGCCAGCGTCAAACCTCAACAATTCCGCGATGTTTACATCCCGATGTTTGAAGTTAAAGACGACGATGGCGAGAAAGTGAGCCCGCTGTACGACTGGCGTCCCCAGACCACCTATATCCGTCGCCCCCCCTATTGGGAAGGTGCGCTGGCGGGTGAACGCACTCTGAAAGGTATGCGTCCTTTAGCCGTACTCGGTGACAATATCACCACCGATCACCTGTCGCCGTCGAATGCCATTCAACTCAACAGTGCCGCCGGTGCCTACCTCGATAAGATGGGCTTGCCGGAGGTGGACTTTAATTCCTACGCCACCCACCGCGGTGATCACCTCACGGCCCAGCGCGCAACGTTTGCCAATCCAAAACTGATAAACGAAATGGTGGTGGAAGACGGCAAGATAAAACAAGGTTCCCTGACGCGCATCGAGCCGGAAGGCAAAATCAGCCGCATGTGGGAAGCCATCGAAACCTATATGGCCCGCAAGCAGCCGCTGATTATCGTGGCCGGGGCGGATTACGGTCAGGGTTCGTCCCGGGACTGGGCCGCAAAGGGCGTGCGGCTGGCGGGTGTTGAAGCCATTGTTGCCGAAGGTTTTGAGCGCATTCATCGCACCAATCTGGTGGGCATGGGCGTGCTGCCCCTGGAGTTCAAACCCGGCGATAATCGCCACACCTACGGCATCGACGGCACCGAAACCTTCGACGTGATCGGCACCGCCAGCCCCCGCGCCGCACTGACCCTGCGCATTACCCGCAAAAACGGTGAGACCGTGGATGTGCCCGTTACCTGCCGCCTCGACACCGCCGAAGAAGTGTCGGTTTACCAGGCCGGTGGAGTGTTACAGCGCTTTGCCCAGGATTTTCTGGAGTCGAACGCCGCGGCCTGACAAAACCCGCGGCGAAAATTAGCGGCGGATGAGGGCGAATTAGGGCGGACGAGATAGTCAAGGCGCCATGGCGCAAATCAAGTTGATCAGGACAGGACGCAAATGACGCACCCAGCACAAATCAGAATTCCCGCCACCTATATACGTGGCGGCACCTCCAAGGGTGTGTTCTTTAAACTCGACGATCTGCCTGCCAGTTGCCAGCAGCCGGGTGAACCGCGGGACAAACTGTTTATGCGGGTGATTGGCAGTCCCGACCCCTACGCCGCGCACATCGACGGCATGGGCGGCGCGACCTCCAGCACCAGCAAGTGCGTGATTTTGTCCAAAAGTTCGCATCAGGGCCACGATGTTGACTACCTCTATGGCCAGGTCGCCATCGACAAAGCGTTTGTCGACTGGAGCGGCAACTGCGGCAACCTGTCAACCGCCGCCGGTGCCTTTGCTATCCACGCCGGGCTGATTGACTCTTCGCGGGTTCCCGACAACGGCACCTGCACCGTGCGTATCTGGCAGGCCAATATCCAGAAAACCATTATCGCCCACGTACCCGTGAGCCATGGCGACGTACAGGAAACCGGCGACTTTGAACTCGACGGCGTGACCTTTCCGGCGGCAGAAATCGTCCTCGAATTTCTCGATCCCTCCGACGACAGCGAAGAGGGCGGCTCGGTATTTCCCACTGGCAACCTGGTTGATGAACTCGAAGTACTGGGCGTGGGAACCTTCCCGGCGACCATGATCAGCGCGGGTATTCCCACCGTATTCGTCAATGCGCAGGACATTGGCTACACCGGCACCGAACTGCGCGAAGCCATCAATAACGATCCCGAGCAGTTGGCCCGCTTCGAGAAAATTCGCATTGCCGGTGCACTGCGCATGGGGCTGATCAAAACCGCGGAAGAGGCACAACAGCGTCAGCACACACCCAAAATTGCCTTTGTTGCCAAACCCAAAGACTACAGTGCATCCAGCGGTAAGCACATCGCTGCCGACGAGATCGACCTGCTGGTACGGGCCCTGTCCATGGGCAAACTGCACCACGCCATGATGGGCACCTGCGCCGTTGCTATCGGTACCGCTGCGGCCATCCCCGGCACGCTGGTCAACCTCGCCGCGGGCGGTGGTGAGCGCGAAGCCGTGGTGTTTGGTCATCCCTCCGGCACACTGAAAGTCGGTGCTAAAGCCGCACAGGAAAACGGCGCCTGGGTGGCCAAAAAAGCCATTATGAGCCGCAGTGCTCGAATACTGATGGAAGGCTGGGTGAGGATTCCCGGCGATACCTTTTAAACCCTATTAAAGTAAATCCAGCGGGCTTGTCGTCCCGGCAAATTGATGACCTAAAACGTGTGTATAAATCTGAGTCGTTTTCACGTCAAAATGGCCCAGTAACTCCTGCACAGTGCGGATATCACGTCCATTTCTGAGAAGTTCGGTTGCAAAGCTGTGCCTGAAAGTATGGCAGGTAATGCGTTTATAGCGCATACCAGCGTCAAACGTCGCCTGTTTGAGTGCCTTACGCGGTAACCCCCGCGGGTCCCATATCACGAGGATGCTTGTAACCATGATAACGAATGTAGTTTCTGACCCAATAAATATAGGTCTTCTCTGTTCGTAAGCTCATTCCCCTGAGCCGGATAGATGCGCGCAAATCATTCAAGAATGGACTGCTTCCCATGCTGTCACCTTATGAAATTATACTGTATATAAAAACAGTACAATACGGGCAGCCGGAAAATCAATGCACGTTTGCATGCCCGGAGTAAATCGAGCGGGTATATTGAATGGCTTTAGAGTGAAATATTTATAATAAAAATAATAGGTTATGGTTTATTCAAGAGAAGCATATGTAACGCGTAGAGATGGTGTTGGCGTGTACACGGGCATGCGCGTTTACATACCCCCGCAAAGACTTTGTGGTAGGTACTTTTCAGAGGGCAGACAAAGGGTTAGACTCGAAACATCACAATAAAGCGAAGCGCATAGACGCGCATGCGCATGAATAAACTGTTAAGGTTCTTCAAAGCAATGAATCATAAATTAATCGCAACCATATCGGGCTTACTTGCTATCTCGTCAGCAGCTTCTGGTCAAACTCTGAATCCAGAGGATGTGCAAGATTTTAATTCTAAAACAGGAGTTGGCTGCATTAGCCAGAAACCAGTCACCGAAAAAGCGGACTTCTACTTTGTATGCAAATCTAAAGTGTCAGGAGAAACGGCTTGGAATGCAGCTCTTTACCGAAGCAAAGTGGCGTGCGGCAAAGATAAATTCTCGGTATTTTTCAATGTGCCACCATCATTACCAACTTAAAATAATCTTTTCGGGGCACAAGTCGAGGTGAGTTGTTGT
>JBFJMM010000002.1:0-28570 GCA_041633885.1 Porticoccaceae bacterium | reverse complement strand
CGCAGCGCTTGCTGCGGCAACGCCGCGTAAATGCACCACATGGGTGGTTATGTCACCAGTTATGTTGATCGGCAACGATACCGACGAGTTATGGATAACGATTTCCAGCAGGATGTCCTGACCCTTGGTGGCGCTGCACCCGGTCAGCACGCTCAGTAAATCCAGGGCGTTGAGAGCGTCGACCGGTATGGAGAACCTGGTTGCGAACAATTCCGCAGCGGTATTGGTGAACTGCAATTTACCAAACAAGTTGTACAGTAAGAGACCGTTATCTGTGGTGTTGAGGATGGACTGCGCGTAACGCAGTAGCGACTCTCCGGCTATAGCGCGCCGACGTAGCATTTCCAGTTTAACGTGGGTGGGTGTCTGATCTGTCAGGCTAGGCAGCGCGGGTGATCTGCGCGCGCGATTACGCGCGTACAGCAGTGAACTAATTTCGGCACTGTACTGCCGTAACACATCTTCAAAGTGCGGAATCTGTTGCATATTATCCCGGGCAATGGACAACGCCCAGAAGCCCAGTTTTTCTCCATCGTGGATTAACGGACACAGGTACTCGATGTCGGAATCCCCGTCAGCTGGAAAAAAAGGTTGGGTGGATATCACCGGGTGATTGTGAGCGAACGCGGCGGCGTACGGAGGATTTGCAATGTCCCGTTCCCCGGGCAGTACATCCTCCGGGTGGCCGCGGTGACTGATTGGAACCAAGTGATCGTCGTCTGATAATTGCAGAATAATCGCGTGTTTGACTTGCAACGTTTGCCAGACCAGTTCGAGAATATCCTCAAGGGACACGGTGCCGGTAAGTCTGGCGAGTCTTTCCTGATAAAAACTGGCAGTCGTATCTGTCAGTGGAAAGAGCCGATCCAGCGCGCTGCGCAAGGCACTCGCACGCAGTGTCGCCATTGCCGCCGATGTACAAAACGGTGTCGCAATGGCCAGGCCGACGGGAATTTCCAGCTCGGCAAAAAACAGCAGCCCCAGCGCCAGGCAGAGCACCGCCAACGACCAGGCGACCAACAATGGCAGCGCGGGTTTGTGGGCAAAAACAGTCAGCGCATAGATTGATAGAAGTAGTATTGACAGCAGGCCAAGGAGCGCTTGCCACTGGGCCAGGTGGTTGGTAACCCGGTGATCTATGACCGACTGTAAAATTTGCCCGCGCAACGCCAGTTCGTCCCGCAGGCCCGGCCGCTCGCCCATCAGTGTCGTGGGCGCCGGGTAGAGTCGCGATTGACCGATGATCACCCATTTGTCCCTGACCAGATCGGCAACCACGCCGTGGTCGACAATGTACCGCGCATCCATATTGGGCAGGGGGTTGGCGCCGTTTGCGACCCGTAGATCGAATTTTTCGGCCAGGTCATCATCTAGCAGGATTCCACCAGCCGCCGCGGCCACCAATTCAGCGGCTATTGCAGCCGGATACTCCTCGACGTATCGCTGGTATCCGAGCGTGCCATCGCGGTTCCAGAAAATCGGCAATAGCCATCCGTGGGATATGGCACCATGTTGCCGGACCGCGGTATCCAGTCCAAGAAGTGTGCCATCCGGTCGAATCGCCGGGCGCTGCGCGGTGGTAAATGGAATCGTCCCCGCCAGTTCCTGCAGATAATCCAGAGACAGTTCCTGAGGGGCTGCGGCGAATGTCAGGTGACGTGGGTTATGTTCCGTAATTTTGTTCAATAATTGTCGCCAAAACTCCCGGTCACCATGCAGTTGTTCGTGTTCGACGGTGACCAGCAGAATGTTCTGATTGGTCTGGGATATCACCGGGAGGGCATTGGCCAATCGGTAAAAATAGTCGTGCAACGGACGCGTAGCGCCAGACAGTAATAACAGTGCTAAAAAACCGGCGGCCAGGAGCGCAATGCGAATGTAGGAACGCAAGCCGACGAGAAAAGTCGCCCGCAACATCTACACGGCGCTGCGGGGAGTTGGTAACGAGAGAGGCGGTTGGGCGCGGCGCAAATGGTGGCGCTCGGCTGACCACTGCCAGCGGGAAACGGAGCAATGATCTGTGGTGGTTTTTCCCGTGTACTGGTGATCCAGGTTAGACATTTCCATAACCCTCGAGCAGGCGCAAAAAAGCCGTAGCCGCATTGGACAGGGATTTATCCCGATGATGGATGTAACCTAATCGCCTGCTCAACGTTAAATCCTTACATTTAATGGTGACCAGATTACCCCGTTCTTCCCCGCTCTTCACCATGGTGGAGGGGAGGATACTCCACCCCAGACCCACTGAAACCATCATTTTGATGGTTTCAAGGTAGTTAGTCACCATATGCGCGTTGAGGATACAGCCGCGATCGGTAAAACTTTTGGCAATCATACGCCCTGTATAGGTCTTCATATCGGGCAAAATGGCCTGGAAATCGCTGAGCCGTTCAATTTCGATGGATGTCTTACGTGCTAACGCATGGTCATCGGCCACTATCAGTTGCAAAGGATCTGGCCAAATCTCCCGCGCCAGAATTTTGGGATGGCTGGCGGGTGCGAGGGTGATGACCGCAATTTCAAACTGGCCCTGCAGAACGGCGTCGTAGGCCACCTCGGAATCCATAAAGTCAACGTTTAAAGCCACCGCAGGGTGTCGACTGGAAAATTCTTTCAAAACCGGTGGCAGGCGATGCAGGCCTATATGGTGACTGATGGCGATACTCAGGTTTCCCGCTACCTGTCCGGATATGTCGCGAATTGTGCGCCGCGTTTCATCCAGTGCCTGCACGATGGCTTGCGCCCTGGGCAATAGCGCCAGGCCCGATTCGGTCAGTCGTACCGTGCGCGCTATGCGATCAAACAGGCGACAATTCAGCTGGTTTTCCAGTACCGCAATGCGTTTGCTCACCGCCGGTTGGGTAAGGTGAATGCGGGTGCCCGCCTCGGAAAATGACCCCGTTTCAGCAACGGCAATGAAAGCTTCCAGGGATTGAGTGTCCATCGGGCTACATTATCAAATTCTAATATGGAATGTAAATGATAAAAAATATAAATTTGTTTTATTTATAGGTTGGCTCTAAACTTTCCTGTAAGTAGCTGTTGCCGCAATTGGAGGCCGATATGGCTGGTAAAACATTGTACGATAAGCTCTGGGATGCACATCTGGTGGAACAGCGCGCCGACGGGTCGGCACTGATCTATATCGACCGCCATCTGTTGCACGAGGTGACCTCTCCCCAGGCCTTCGAAGGTCTGCGTATGGCGGGGCGCAAACCCTGGCGGGTTGACGCCAATCTGGCGACTCCGGATCACAATGTTTCCACCGACGCGGGGGAGCGGGCCGGGGGGGTTGCCGGCATCGCCGACGAAACGTCCCGGTTGCAGGTGCGGACCCTCGACGAAAATTGTGCGGAATACGGGATCGTGGAACATCGGATTAACGATCCGGGGCAGGGCATCGTACATGTTATCGGCCCGGAGCAGGGCGCGACCCTGCCCGGCATGACCGTAGTGTGCGGGGATTCCCACACCGCCACCCACGGCGCGTTAGGGGCCCTCGCCCATGGTATCGGGACGTCCGAGGTGGAGCATGTGCTCGCCACCCAGTGCCTGATTGCGCATAAAATGAAGAACATGCTGGTGCGTGTGGATGGCCAGTTGGGTCCGGGCGTGACCCCTAAAGACCTGGTTTTGGCGGTGATCGGCAAGATCGGCACCGCCGGCGGCTCCGGTTACGCCATTGAGTTTGCTGGGGAGGTGTTGCGCAACATGTCCATGGAAGGTCGCATGACAGTCTGCAACATGGCCATCGAAGCGGGCGCCCGGGTCGGTATGGTGGCGGTGGATGAGATCACGATTAATTACGTGCAGGGCCGCCGCTACGCGCCCCAGGCGGACCACTGGCAGTCGGCGGTCGCTTACTGGCGCACGTTGGTCAGCGATGAGAACGCGGTTTTCGATGCGGTTGTACAAATGCGTGGCGAACATATCGAGCCCCAGGTGAGTTGGGGAACCTCTCCGGAAATGGTGGTACCGGTGGGATCTTCGGTGCCGGATCCGGCTGCTGAAGCGGATAGTGGCAAACGGGAAGGTATGCAACGGGCGCTGCAATACATGGGTTTAAGTGCCGGTATGCCGATAACGGATATTCATGTGGACCGCGTGTTTATTGGCTCCTGCACCAATTCTCGACTGGAGGATTTGCGCGCCGCGGCGGACGTGGTACGCGGTCGCAAAGTGGCGGCATCCATCAAGCAGGCTTTGGTGGTGCCGGGGTCCCAGGCAGTGAAAATTGCGGCGGAGGCCGAAGGGTTGCACCGTATTTTTATGGACGCCGGTCTCGAATGGCGGGAGCCGGGTTGTTCCATGTGCCTGGCCATGAACGCGGATAAACTGGGGGAGGGGGAGCATTGCGCCTCCACCTCGAATCGCAACTTTGAAGGGCGCCAGGGCAAGGGCGGACGAACCCATCTGGTGAGCCCGGCCATGGCCGCGGCCGCAGCCGTGGCCGGACACTTTGTCGATGTGCGCGAGTGGCTGCACAGGGGGGCTGACGCATGACGCCATTTACGCTACACCGTGGCCTGGTGGCGCCCATGGATCGCGCCAATGTGGACACGGATATGATCATCCCCAAGCAGTTTTTGAAATCGATAAAACGCAGCGGGTTCGGGCCTAATTTGTTTGACGAGATGCGCTATCTCGATCAGGGCCAACCCGGCCAGGATGCCAGTCAGCGCCCGTTAAACCCGGATTTCCCCCTCAACTGGCCGCGCTACCAGGGGGCGTCGATTCTGCTGACGCGCAGAAATTTTGGCTGTGGGTCCAGTCGCGAACACGCCCCGTGGGCGCTGGCGGACGCGGGCTTTCGGGCGATTATCGCGCCCAGCTACGCGGACATCTTTTACAACAACTGTTTCAAGAATGGAATGCTACCGGTGGTGTTGGCGGAGGACGAGGTGGAGCGGTTGTTTGAGGAATTGGAGCGCACGGAAGGTTATTGCCTGAGCATCGACCTCGCCGCACAGACCGTACTGTGCCCCGATGGTTCGCAACTGTCGTTTGCAGTGGACGCATCTCGCAAACATTGTCTACTTAACGGGCTCGACGATATCGGTGTGACATTGGCGCAGGCAGATGAGATACGCCGCTTTGAAAAGCAGTGGCAGGCCCATTGTCCCTGGCTATTTGGTGCCATTACCCGCAACCCGTAAAACGCATCCACAATTTTACTGTACTGGAGAAACGAATTGACCTCGGAAATTTTGGTATTGCCTGGCGACGGCATTGGCCCGGAAATTATGGCGCAGGCGGTGGCGGTGCTGGAATCGGTAGATCGCCGTTATAAGCTGGGCTTGCAGTTGGTGGAAGGTCTGGTCGGTGGCGCTGCCATCGATGCTACTGGCGTGCCGTTACCGGATGCCACGTTGCACAAGGCGCAGCGAGCGGACGCCATTTTGCTGGGTGCCGTGGGCGGTCCGCAATGGGACAATATCGACCGTTCTCTGCGTCCGGAAAAAGGCTTGCTCGGGTTGCGCTCCGGGTTGGGTTTGTTCGCCAACCTGCGTCCGGCCATGCTCTACCCGCAACTGAAAGATGCTTCGTCGTTGAAACCGGAGGTGGTCGCCGGGCTGGATATCCTCATTGTGCGGGAATTGACTGGCGGTATTTATTTTGGCGAACCCCGTGGCATTCGTACCCTGGCCAATGGCGAACGGCAGGGCTATAACACTTATGTGTACAGCGAATCGGAGATTCGGCGCATTGGTCATATCGCGTTCGCAGCCGCTCGTCAGCGCGGCAAGAAGTTGTGTTCGGTGGATAAGGCGAACGTGCTGGAGGTGACGGTCCTGTGGCGGGAAGTCATGACGGAGCTGGCGGCTGAGTACCCGGACGTGGCCCTCAGCCATATGTATGTGGACAATGCGGCGATGCAGCTGGTCAGACAACCGCGCCAGTTCGACGTGATTGTGACCGGTAATATGTTTGGGGATATCCTGTCCGATCAGGCGGCCATGCTCACCGGCTCCATCGGCATGTTGCCCTCTGCGTCATTGGACGCCAACGGCAAGGGCATGTACGAACCGTGCCACGGCTCCGCGCCGGACATTGCTGGACAGAATGTCGCGAATCCCCTGGCCACCATTCTGTCCGTGGCCATGATGCTGCGCTATTCGTTGCGCCGGGACGACGCGGCCCGTGCCATCGAACAGGCGGTGGGTGCGGCGCTCGATCAGGGCCTGCGAACTGCGGATATTGCCGGCCCGGACACCCGGGCGGTTGGCACCCGGGAGATGGGCGCCGCGGTGGTGTCAAACCTGACGGAACAGTGCTAGAGAGTTGCAAAACAAATATATTATTTAACATTAACTGCTGAATTTAATCATATGAATAAAATAGGTTTTATTGGCTGGAGAGGTATGGTGGGTTCGGTGCTGCTGGCGCGAATGGATGCCGAGCAGGATTTTGCCGAACTGGCGCGCAGGAATATTGAGCCGGTGTTTTTTACCACGTCCCAGATTGGTGAACCGGGCCCGCTCGGTGACACCGTTCTCGCGGACGCCCATGACCTGGATGCACTGGCCACTCTCGATGCCATCGTCACCTGTCAGGGTGGTGATTACACCAAGGCAATCTACCCTCGGTTGCGGGCGCGGGGCTGGCGGGGCTACTGGATCGACGCCGCTTCGGCGTTGCGCATGGACGATGACGCCCTGATTGTTCTCGACCCGGTGAATCTGGAGGTGATCGAAAATGGTCTGGCCCGTGGCATCAGGAATTATGTCGGCGGCAATTGCACGGTGAGTTTAATGTTGATGGCACTGGGCGGGTTATTTAAACGGGGGTTGGTGGAGTGGGCCAGCGCCATGACCTACCAGGCGGCCTCCGGTGCCGGGGCGCAGAATATGCGCGAGCTAATCGCCCAGATGGGTGTGATACAGGGCGCGGTAGATGGTGAATTGAAGAATGCCGATTCAGCGATTCTCGAGCTGGACCGCAAGGTGACCGCGGTGATGCGCAGCGAGCAATTGCCCACCGAGCGCTTCGGTTACCCCCTGGCGGGGAGTTTATTGCCCTGGATTGATAGCGAACTGGACAGCGGCCAGAGCAGAGAAGAATGGAAAGGACAGGCCGAGACCAATAAAATTCTGGGGCGCGAGGGGGATCCGATTCCCTTCGACGGTATCTGCGTGCGGATTGGCGCGATGCGCAGTCACAGTCAGGCCCTGACCCTGAAACTGACCCGGGATGTGCCTCTCGACGAGATTGAAGGGATGCTGGGGGAGGCCAATGGCTGGGTGAAAGTGGTGCCCAACCACCGGGACGACAGCCTGCGGGAGCTTAGCCCGGCTGCGGTAACTGGCACGATGACCATTCCTGTGGGCCGCTTGCGCAAGATGAATATGGGCCCTGAGTACCTGTCGGCGTTTACCGTGGGCGACCAGTTGCTGTGGGGTGCGGCCGAACCGTTACGGCGCATGTTGCGCATTTTGCTGGAGAAATAATTGCAGACCGATAACGCGCAGGAACCGGTGGGCAATGCCGGGATCGACATTGCCGTGGTGGGCGCCACCGGCGCGGTGGGCGGGGCAATCCTGGAATTGTTGGCAACGCGGGGTTTTCCGCGAGCGACCATTCACCCTGTAGCGAGCGATGCTTCAGGTGGTGAAACGGTCATGTTTGGCAACAAACCACTGCTGGTCGAGGGGATTTCAGAATTTGATTTTTCACGGGTGGGGTTGGCCCTGTTCGCGGTTAACCCCGCGGTCTCCACCGCCCATGCGGCGCGCGCCACTGAGGCGGGCTGTATCGTTATCGACTGTAGCGGACGGTTTGCCGAAGACGCGGAGATTCCCCTGGTGGTGTACAACGCCAATCCCGAGGATTTGGCGGGGTACTCGTCCCACGGTCTGGTTGCAGTTCCGGGGGCCGTTGCCACCCAGTTGGCGGCAGTACTGGCGCCGCTTCAGGCGGAGGTGGGCATTGCCAGTATGCAGATCGCGACCTATCAGTCGGTGTCGGGGGCCGGACGCGGCGGCGTCGCCGCACTGGCCGGACAAACCGCAGCTCTGTTGAATGGGCTGCCGGTGCCGGAGAGCGGTGTGTTTTCTGGGCAGATCGCCTTCAATCTGTTGCCCGGTATCGGTACCTTCGATGAGCAAGGGCATTCTGCCGAGGAATTACAGCTGGTCTGCGAGACCCGGCGACTGCTGGGTGATCCGTCAATGGCTATCAGCGCCACCTGTGTTCAGGTGCCCGTATTCCATGGTCATGCCGTCGCCGTTCATCTGGAAACCCGCTATCCTTTAGCCGTTGAAGACCTGCGTGAAATGCTACGCAAAGCGCAGGACGTGACCCTGACGGACGCGGATGCCCCCAGCAAGTATCCGACGCCAGCGGGGGATGGCTCCGAGCTAACTGGTGTGCTGGTGGGCCGGTTACGAGCCGATCCATTTAACGAAAAAGGTCTTAATTTGTGGATTGTGTCCGATAATTTACGAAATGGTGCCGCAATGAACAGCGTGCGTCTGGTTGAAATGTTGATAAAATCTTATTTGTAATAAATACTTAGGCCTGTATATTACGGTGAGTTGTATGCTCAGCCAACCGTGGTAGGGTTGGGCAACAGTCGGTTTTAGGACAAGAAAAAGGTAGAAGGACATGACGCTGCGAAAATTATCCTGCTGGTTTGGCCTGGCATTAATCGTGACTTCGCAATGGGCGATGGCTCTGGGGCTGGGCGAAATTAAACTGAATTCCGCGCTGAATGAGCCCCTGGACGCCGAAATTCGCCTGCTTAACGTGGGCGATCTCGGGGCCACCGAAATTCTCGCCGGCCTGGCCTCCGAGGAAGATTTTAATCGGGCGGGGGTGGAGCGCGCATTTCACCTGGTAGATATGCGCTTTAAAGTGGATGTCAGCAATTCGGCAGCGCCAGTGATTCGCATCACTTCCCGCAAGCCGATTCGCGAACCCTATCTGGATTTTCTGCTGGACGTGCAGTGGTCTTCCGGGCGCCTGTTGCGCGAGTACACAGTACTTCTCGATCTGCCGGTATACGCGACGGACAAGCCCGTGGGAAAGTCCCTGGCCGCGGCGCAAAGCGCTTCGCGGCAGCCGACTCGGCAACCATCCAATGACAGAACAACAACAGCTGTTAGCAGTGCATCCCCGAACGTAAATATTTCTGGCGATTATCAGGTTCAGTCCGGCGATACCCTGTGGCAGATTGCTAATCGCGCGCGCCCCGGCAATGCCACGGTACAGCAGGCGGTCATCGCCATACACCGGTTGAATCCGGAGGCGTTTATTGATGGCAACATTAATTTACTGCGCAAGGGCGCCGTTCTGCGAATGCCCGATGGGTCGGAATTTGGTGCTACAGATCACCGCCAGGCGGTACAAATAGTCGCCGCCCAGACTCGGGAGTGGCGCGATAGCGGTCCGCAACTGGACGCATCGTCCCGCAGTGGGGTGTCGGGAGTGCGGGCTGCATCTGGCGATGGTCGCCTGCGTTTGTCGGCACTGGGAACGGCGGACGAGGAAGCGTCGGACTCTGCCGCCGCGGTGGGCGGAGAGAGCAGCCTGGTCGGTGCTGGGTCCGTGGAGGCTTTGCAAAATGAGGTCGCCATCGCCCAGGAGGAAGCGGACAAAATGCGTCGCGAGAATAGTGAGCTGAAGGCCCGGCTTGCCAACCTCGAGGAACAGCTCAAATTAGATCGCCTGGTGGAAATTGGCGACGATGAATTACGGGCCGCGCAGCTGGCGGCTGGCGTGGATGCAACCGCAGCCGACGACAATGGCGACGGGGTACAGCCCTCCGCAGTGGAGGAATCGATAACCGGGGAGGCTGCACAGGGGAGCGAGCCGGTTCCGGAACCCGCGGCCGAAGAGGGTGAGTCCAGCCGCGATGAATCCACGCCTCCGGTTGGGGATCAGACGGTGCAAACCGAGGTGGTGAAGGATGGTTTCTTCGCGGCCATTAAGGGGTATCTGCTGGTCATAGCGGGCGTGGTTGGGTTTGTTGTACTGGGCGTGTCCTATCTGGTGTACCGGCAGCGCCACGCGGACCAGGATGACCATCTGGACAGTGCCGACTTTGGGCAACGTGTTGATCCGCTGCCCAGCCGGGCGCGATCAGAATCCGCCGCGAGAACCGTTGAGGAAGCTCCCGATATTACCTCGCTGGACGAGATAGATCTGGACGAAGAAGACCTGCTGTTTACCCCTGAATCGGACGCCGACACAGCGGATGAACAGTTTGTCGGGGAGGAAAAGGTCGATCCACTGGGCGAGGCGGATATTTACCTGTCCCTCGGCAACTACGAGGAGGCCGAGGCGGTTTTGAACCGCGCTCTGGAAACCGCCCCGGACGATGGCAAGCTGCATTTAAAAATGCTTGAGCTGTTCACGGTACAGGAAGACCTGGAACGCTTCGATGCGTACTACCCGAATATTCGTCGACTCAATGAGCCTGGCCTGGCGGTGGAAGCAGCCAAATTGCGCGCTGAATTGGCCGGCGATGCCGCCCCCGCCGCGTCGCTCGATGCGTCCTTGCAGGAACCTGATGACGCCGCCGAATTCGAATTTTCCCTCGACGAGGAAAGCCTCGCTGGCGACCTGGATCTGGAGGGAGAAGAACGGCCAGAGGAATTGGCTGATGGGGAGCAACTGGCCGATGAAGATTTTGATATCGAGCTCGACCTGGAATCCGAACTGGCGGATATACAGCTGGATAAAGCCCTCGATGATATCGACGACAGCGTCGATGGTGCTCAGGAGGCGACGGTCACTGCTCAGCGGATGGCGCCCGAGGCACTGACGGCTGGTGGGGAGCCGCCGGTAGCGGACAGCGATCCGACAACCGACGCATTCGATTTGGACAGTGATTTCGACCTGCTCGACAGCGGCGACGAAAGCTCGACCCAACTGGAACTGGCGCAGGCCTATATCGATATGGGCGATCCCGAAGGGGCGCGAGAAATTCTCGAGGAAGTGGTGGAGCGCGGTACGGCGGAGCAACAGGAGAAAGCTCGGTCCCTGATAAACTCGCTGGCCTGAAGGTGGGGGCGTCGCGACGGGACGAGTGGCACTATCGTCGCAACGGTCTGATTGCCGAAGATCGAGAATTGCCCCCCGGAGTAACCCGTATTGCAGCTGCCGTGGAGTACGATGGCAGCGGTTTTTGTGGCTGGCAGCGCCAGGGCCACTGTGTCGGAGTCCAGCAAGTGGTGGAGACGGCGCTGTCCCGGGTCGCCGCAGAGTCCGTGGTGGTGGTCTGCGCGGGCCGCACGGATAGCGGTGTTCATGCCACCCATCAGGTCATTCATTTTGATACCTGTGCCGAACGGAGCTCCCGCAGCTGGATTCTGGGGGCGAATAGTCATCTACCCGACAGCGTGCGTTTACATTGGGCGCAACCGGTCGCGGCCCAGTTTCACGCGCGTTTCAGCGCCATGTCCCGAACCTACCGCTACCTGATTAGTAATCAGGCCCATCGTCCCGCACTACATCACGGCGGGCTTACCTGGGCGAAATATCCGTTAGATGTTGAACTGATGAAGTCGGCGGTTGACCCCCTGTTGGGGGAGCAGGATTTTTCTGCGTTTCGCGGCGCCGGTTGCCAGTCGTTGAGCGCTTTTCGCAATGTGCAGCGGGTAGAGATTGGGCGGCGCGGTGATCTGGTGGTCGTAGAGATAACTGCCAATGCCTTTTTATTGCATATGGTGCGCAATATTGTTGGCGCCTTAATGGTGGTTGGGCGGGGCGAGCGTCCACCGCAATGGATTGCTGAATTGTTGGCCGGCCGCGATCGCACCCGGAGCGCCGCCACCGCGCCACCCAATGGTCTGTACCTGGTGGCGGTGGACTATCCGTCGCGGTTCGCAATAGCCAAACCAGCCCCGCATTACGGAGTTTTGGCTGAGCTGTTTGGCTAACCGGTAGCGTTAGGTGCCGTTGGGTTTTTTTGCTAGAATTTGGCCCCACCACGGGGGGCGTTGTATCAACAGCAAAGCTGCAGTCAGGAAGTTTGCGAGAACGAGAATCAAAATATGCGGAATAACCAGCGTCGCAGATGCTCTGGCCGCAGTGCATGCCGGTGCCGATGCGATTGGGCTGGTGTTTTACCCCGCCAGTCCACGGGCGGTTGAAGCGGATCTTGCGGCGGACATCGTAGCGGCGGCCGGGCCCTTCGTGACAACGGTGGGCCTGTTTGTAAACGCCGACGCCGCGCAGGTAGGGCGGACGTTGGAGCGCTGTCCCCTGCAGGTACTACAATTTCACGGCGACGAGGAACCTGAATACTGTAATCAGTTTGGGCGCACCTACCTCCGGGCAGTACGCATGGCAGATGGGCTGGATCCACTTGCGGAAATGACTCGTTTTGGCGAGGCTGGCGGTTTTGTGTTTGACGCTTGGCGAGCGGATCAATACGGGGGTACCGGGCAGGTGTTCGACTGGCGCCGGCTGGATCAGATCGAGACCGGAGCGGTGGTAGTGGCTGGCGGTCTGGACCCTGGCAATGTCGGGCAGGCGGTGCGCAGCGTACGGCCATACGCGGTTGATGTGAGCAGTGGTGTCGAGGTGAGCCCCGGGCGCAAGAGCGCGAAACTGATTGCGGAATTTATTGCGGCGGTGAAGGCTGCCGATGAACTGTGCCTGTAACCGGGTTGGTCCGACGCGGGGCAGAGCGCCGCATTGCTATTATGTGATTGACAGCATTGGAAATTATTGATGAGCTGGTTAAGTAAAATTCGGCCAACGGGCCTGGCGACACAGAAAAAAGATCGTACCAAAAGCGTACCCGAGGGTTTGTGGACCAAGTGTCCGCGCTGTAGTGCGCCACTCTATCGGCCGGAGCTGGAGAGGAATCTCGACGTGTGCCCGAAATGTGACCACCATATACGCATCGGCGCGAGACGCAGGCTGGATATATTTCTGGATGTGGAACATCGCCAGGAAATCGGTGCCGACATCGTTGCGGTAGACCGCCTGAAGTTTCGCGATACCAAGAAGTATAAAGACCGGCTGTCCGCCGCACAGAAATTGACCGGCGAGAAGGATGCCCTGGTTGCCATCAGTGGTCAGTTAAAGACCATGCCGGTGGTTGCCACCGCTTTTGAATTTGCTTTCCACGGCGGATCAATGGGGTATGCAGTCGGTGAAAAATTTACACTGGCGGCAAAACATTGCCTGGAACAGCGGGTACCCCTGGTCTGCTTTGCGGCTACCGGCGGGGCGCGTATGCAGGAGGCACTGGTGTCGTTGATGCAGATGGCCAAAACCAGCGCCATTCTCGAACGGCTGAGGCTGGAGGGTATTCCCTATATCTCAGTGATGACCGATCCGGTGTACGGGGGCGTGTCCGCGAGCCTTGCCATGCTGGGGGATGTCAATATTGCCGAGCCCGGGGCGCGGGCCGGGTTTGCCGGCCCCAATATTATTGAACAAACGATCCGCCAGAAGTTGCCGAAAGGATTTCAACGCAGTGAATTTTTGCTCGAACACGGCGCGATCGATATGATCGTTTCCCGGGACAAGCTGCGCGATACGGTCGCCAGTCTACTGAGTAAATTCACCCACCATCCCGAGCCGGAACCCGGTGCCAGCGAATCCGACCCGCGCGACAGTGACAGCGCTTCCGCTTAACGAGTGGCTGGAACTGCTGGAGCAGCGTCACCCCACGGAAATTGATCTGGGATTGGAGCGGGTCGGTACCGTCGCCACCCGTTTGGGTCTCGCGCCTCCAGCCCGTCAGACCATGGTGGTGGCCGGTACTAATGGCAAGGGTTCCTGTGTGGCCGTTGCGGAACATCTGCTGCGCCAGATGGGTAAGACCGTCGGCTGTTACACCTCTCCTCACCTGGTGGACTACAACGAACGCATCACCCTGTGTGGCGTGCCGGTTGCCGATGGGCAACTGCTAGCCGCGTTTGCGCGGATCGAACAGGCCCGTGGTGATATCAGCCTGACTTACTTCGAATTTTCCACCCTCGCGGCGCTGTGCGTAATGGCGCAGGCGAACCTGGACGTGGGGTTACTGGAAGTGGGTCTGGGAGGGCGCCTGGATGCGGTAAATATCATTGATGGCGACGTGGCGATAGTGACGTCTGTCGATCTCGATCATCAACAGTGGTTGGGTAATACCCGGGAGTCGATAGCCCGGGAAAAAGTCGCGGTAGCGCGCCCGGGCCGTCCCCTGATTTGCGGCGACACCGATCCGCCGCAGCCCATGCGCGATTATCTCGCGGACTGGAATGAGTCGGCGTATTACCTCGGGCGGGACGGTTTCAGCCTGACTATTGACAACCATACCTTGGCCCTGCGTTGCCGAACCCCCCAGGGCGAAACTGTGGAATATCCGGCGTTGCCTGCCACCCATATTCCCCTGGCAAGCATTGCCTGCGCGGTGCAGGGCCTGATCAGTATCGGCTATCGTCCCACGGGTGCGCAGTTACATCGCGCGTTGCTGGAGGTGCGCATACCCGGGCGCATGCAATGGCTCGGCACGACAGGGTCGGGCGTGGTGCTCGATGTGGCGCATAATCCGGCGGCGACGGCGTTGTTGGCCAGGCAACTAGCACCACTAAAACGCGGCCGTTTACTGGCGTTATTTGCCGCCATGGCGGACAAGGATTATGCCGCCATGGTGGCGTCCCTGGCACCGTTGGTGGATCGCTGGGTGTTGTGCGGATTGCCGGACGTCAAGCGCGCGGCTAGCCCCGGGCAGCTGGCAACGGCCTGTGACGCTCTTGGGTTGCGCGCCGAATGCCATGGGAACGTGGGATCAGGTTATACTGACGCCGTGAACGACTTGGGCGAGGGGGACATTCTCGTGGTGTTTGGCTCGTTTTATACAGTGGCGGCGGTATTACAGCTGCACCGGGAACAGGGGGGCGGGGGTGAGTAGCCGGGTTGTACAGCGGTTGGTCGGCGTGGTCGTACTGGCCGCGCTGCTGGTGATCTTCCTGCCCATGGTGCTTAACCTGGACGGCACTCATCGCGTGGATACGCGCAGCAAAATCCCTGCGAAGCCAGTGTTAGAACCCGTCCAGATTGGCGAGCCCGTGCGGGTGGAGGCGGTGCAGACACCGAGTTCGGACGAGCACATATTTCAGGTTCCCGACGACGCAAACGTGGTGCAAAGCCCGCTTGATGAAACCCCCGAAGAGCCTGCTTTGAACGCTGCAGGAGTGCCCGTTGCGTGGATTCTGCAGATCGGAAGCTTCAAGGAAAAAGATAAAGCCGAGAGTCTTACACAGCAACTCCTGGAGGAGGGGTACAAGGCATACAGTCGCGTTGGAAGCAGCGCCGCAGGCAATGTATATCGGGTGTACGTGGGGCCCAATATTCTGAAAGAAAAATTGCTGGCGGATATGCGGACAATCGAACAGCGTCACCAGATTAAGCCGCTGTTGCGACGTTTTGAACCCTGATTCGACCGTTGCCGTTCGCACGAGAGGGCGACTGTCACCAGCACGTAGGGTAAATGCATGAACTGGGCGGACTGGGCAATCATTTCTATCGTCACTCTATCGGTGTTGATTGGCGTGATACGCGGGTTTGTGCGCGAGGCGATTTCGATGCTGACCTGGGGTGCGGCCTTTATCGCGGCGATGTTGTTGCATGGCACACTGGCGATACGGCTGGCGTCGTTAATTGCAACCCCATCGCTCCGCTATGCGGCATCCTGGGTGATGGTATTCGTCGCGGTACTGTTACTTGGCGCGCTGATAAATTTTGTGGTCGGCCAACTGGTCAAGGCGACCGGTTTAAGCGGCACGGACCGCCTGCTGGGGATGTTGTTTGGCGCTACCCGTGGATTGATTGTGGTCATGGCGCTGTTAGTGATGATGCCGGAAGTGGTGCCGGTGCACCAGGATGACTGGTGGCGCGATTCGTTTTTAATCGCACGGTTTTTAAATTTTGAAGATTGGGCCAGGGATACCGCGGCGAGTATTTTCGGTGCCGTAAAACAGTTGTTATAGGGGCGCGCAAGATATGTGTGGAGTGGTGGGGATTGTTGCCAGGAGCGACGTAAATGTAAAACTTTACGACGCGCTGACCATGTTGCAGCACCGCGGTCAGGACGCCGCGGGAATCATGACTTATCACGATGGTCAATTGAATCAACGCAAGGATGTCGGTCTGGTGCGCGATGTGTTTAAACCCCGCCATATGGAGCAGTTGCGAGGCAATATGGGCATTGGCCATGTGCGCTATCCCACCGCCGGCAGCTCGGGGCCATCTCTTGCGCAACCGTTTTATGTAAACTCTCCCTACGGTATCTGTATTGCGCACAATGGTAATCTGACCAACTCTCGAGAACTCCTCGAGCACGTATTCAATACAGACTTGCGGCACGTCAATACAGATTCTGATTCGGAAATATTACTTAACGTTTTCGCTCACGAATTACAGCTGCAGAGCAAGTTGCGGCCGCAGCCCGAGGATATTTTCGCGGCGGTGGAACGGGTGCACGGTCGCTGTCGTGGCGCTTATGCAGTGGTCGGCATGATCGCAAATTATGGATTATTCGCGTTTCGCGATCCGCACGGGATTAGGCCGTTGATTTTCGGCGTGCGCGAAACCCCCCGTGGCCGCGAATATATGGTCGCCTCGGAAAGTGTCGCCCTGGATGTGCTCGGTTTTACCATCGTACGCGACGTGGCGCCCGGGGAAGCAATATTTATCGATGTGCAGGGCCAGCTCCACGCCCGTCAATGCGCGGCCAATCCCGAACTGGTGCCCTGTATTTTTGAGCAGGTATATTTTGCGCGGCCCGATTCCCTGATGGACAATATTTCGGTGTACAAGGCGCGCTTGAGAATGGGGGAGCGGCTCGCAGAAAAAATATTGCGCGAGCGCCCCAACCACGACATCGACGTCGTCATTCCAGTGCCGGACACCAGTCGCGTGTCCGCCCAGGCGATGGCCGAAACCCTCGGCGTAAAGTTTCGCGAGGGTTTGATGAAAAACCGCTATATTGGCCGTACATTTATTATGCCCGGCCAGACCGAAAGAAAAAAATCCGTACGCCAGAAATTGAATCCGGTCAGGCTCGAATTTCAGGGCAAGAACGTATTGTTGGTGGATGACTCCATCGTGCGTGGCACCACCTGCCGGGAAATTATTCAAATGGCTCGGGACGCGGGCGCGCGCAGGGTATACATGGCGTCGGCTGCACCGCCTGTGCAGTATCCCAACGTGTACGGGATCGACATGCCCTGTGCGCAGGAACTGGTGGCCCACAATAGAACTACGCAGGAAGTTGCGGAATTAATCGGTGCCGATTGGCTGGTCTATCAGGATATCGAGGATCTAATCGCCAGTGCCCAGGAGGGCAACACACAAATTAAACGCTTTGAATGTTCGGTGTTCACTGGACAGTACGTCACACAGGACGTGAGCGCAGACTATCTGCAGCATCTCGAAACGGAACGCAACGACGGCGCTAAAATGCGCAAGCACGGCACACCCGCGGTGGCGGAGGCCGAGGCGATCGGGCTGCATAATTCCTCCCGTGGAGCTAACTGATGACGGCTGACAAAATGCCCCCGGACACGCAACCACTCGCGGGCGCGGCGCTGGATACGCTGGCCATTCGCGCCGGCTATCAACGCACACCGGAGGGCGAGCACAGTGAGGCCATTTTTGCCACGTCCAGCTACGTGTTTGCCAATGCCGCGGAGGCTGCGGCGCGCTTTACCGGGGAGTCCCCCGGTAATGTCTATTCACGCTATACCAACCCCACCGTGCGCACCTTCGAGGAGCGTATTGCTGCCCTCGAAGGCGGTGAACAGGGCGTTGCAACCTCATCGGGTATGGCGGCCATTCTCAGTACCTGGATGGCGCTGCTCAAGGCGGGCGATCACATCGTATGTTCGCGCAGCGTGTTCGGCACCACCACCGTCCTGCTCAACAAATTTATGCACAAGTTCGGTGTCGACAGCACGGCGGTGTCGTTAACCGACCTCAGCGCGTGGCGCGCGGCGCTGCGCCCCGCCACCAAAATGTTGTTTGTGGAAACCCCGTCCAACCCACTGTGTGAGGTGGCGGATCTCACGGCGCTCGCGGAACTCGCCCACCAGCATGGCGCGCTGCTGGTGGTGGACAACTGTTTCTGTACGCCGGCGTTACAACGTCCATTAGAGTGGGGTGCGGACATTGTGGTGCATTCCGCCACCAAATATCTCGACGGGCAGGGGCGTTGCATGGGCGGCGCGGTGGTGGGACGGCGGCAATTAATGGAAGAGGTGTTGGGATTTCTACGTTCGGCGGGTCCCACCATGAGTCCATTTAACGCCTGGGTATTTCTCAAAGGGCTGGAGACACTGCGCCTGCGGATGGACGCGCACGCCGCGAACGCGTTGCAGGTAGCGCGCTGGCTGGCGGCGCAGCCGGCGGTGGAGCAGGTGTACTATGCCGGGCTGGAAGGTCACCCTGGACACGCTTTGGCGACCCGTCAACAGAGCGCCTATGGCGGCGTGCTGTCGTTTCGCGTTCAGGGTGGCAGGGAACAGGCCTGGCGCCTGATCGACAACACGCGCATGCTGTCGCTGACGGCTAATCTCGGCGATACCAAAACCACTATCGTACATCCCGCGACTACTACCCACGGACGTCTATCCGTTGAGGAGAAAGCCGAGGCGGGCATCACTGAAAATCTGATCAGGGTTGCGGTGGGTCTCGAAGCAGCAGCGGATATTATCGCCGATCTGGATCGCGGTCTGGCCGCACTGTGACTGTTTGTCGCTGCGTCGGCATGGTGCGTCCGCGCGCGCCGCTGTGCGCTTGCAAGGTGCCAAAAAAGGATAGCAGTGCATGAGCAGTGTACAAAAAGCCGCGGAAAGAGTGCTCGCCAGCGTCGGCGCCATAGTCGTCGGGAAGAACCATCAGATTCGTCTCGCACTGGCCTGTTTATTAGCCCGCGGTCATTTGCTGATTGAAGATTTACCGGGCATGGGCAAAACCACTCTCGCGCAGGCACTGGCCGGCGCCCTGGGTTTAAACTACAGTCGCATTCAATTTACCAGTGACCTGCTACCCGCCGATATCGTTGGGGTATCCGTCTACGACCGCAACAATGGCGCATTCGAGTTTCACCCGGGCCCGGTATTCAGCAATCTGGTACTGGCGGATGAAATTAATCGCACGACACCCAAAACGCAAAGCGCGTTGCTCGAGGCGATGGCCGAGGGTCAGGTGAGTGTGGAAGGGGAGACGCGACGCTTACCGGCACCATTTTTTGTGATTGCGACCCAGAACCCCAACACCCAGTTTGGAACTTTTCCACTGCCCGAATCACAACTCGACCGATTTTTGATGTGTATCGAGCTGGGTTACCCCGACCCGACGGTGGAGCGCCAGTTGTTAAGCGGCGCAGACCCCCGGCTGCGTCTTGCGCAATTGCAAGCCTGCGTTACCATGGAGCAATTACTTGACATGCAGGGGCTGGTGAGTGCGGTGAAAGTGAGTGGCAGCCTGATTGATTACGTGCAGCGACTGGTTGCGTACACCCGTGGCGAAGAAGGCTTTGAGTTTGGTTTGTCGCCCCGTGCTGCCATGGCCGTCGTGCACAGCGCGCGGGCATGGAGTCTGATTCACGGTCGGCAATATGTGATACCAGAAGATGTGCAGGCGGTATTTCTGCCGGTTGCAACTCATCGACTGCTAACCCGCGACCGCAACGGTGAGCGGGTTGGTCAGACATTACTGGAACGTGGCCTGAATAGCGTGGACATTCTTTAGCGGCAGCCAACGGTGAGCACATTCGGCGGCGGTATAAAAAACTATTTCCGGCAACGTTTCGCGCGCTGGATTGAGCGACGTTTACCGCCTGCCAAAACCATTCAGCTCGACAGTCGCAAACTTTTTATTTTTCCCTCCCGCGCGGGCCTCTACTTTACCGGGGTCGTGCTGGTGGTCTGGCTGGTGGCCACCAACTACGAAAATAACGTGGTATTTGCATTCGCTTTTCTGCTGATGGCGCTGTTTGTGGTGGCGATTCACCACAGTTTTTTTAATTTATCCGGAGTGGCGGTAAGCGGCGTCCGTAGCCATCCGGTTTTCGCCGGTCAGGCCGTGGAATTCGAAATACAGTTGCAACAGCGCGGCAATCGATACCGCGACAGCATACAGTTGCGCTACGGGAGTGGCGATCCCGTAAGCATCGCGTTGCCGGGCACCGAGATGGCGCGGGTACGTCTGGCGGTGCCCGCTACCCGCCGTGGCTGGTTGCGACCCGGCAGGTTAACCGTGGAGAGCCAGTATCCGTTTGGTCTGTTGCGGGTATGGACGCATCTGAACCTCGATCAATGGGGTCTGGTCTATCCGGCACCTGTGGCCGGGCCGCCGCCCCTGGTAACCCAGGCAGGGCGGGGTGACGGCCCGTTACTGGTCGCTGAAGGGAGCGAGGACTTTGTCGGTTTGCAGCGCTACAAGGTGGGGGAATCCCTGCGCCATGTGGCGTGGAAACATTACGCCCGGGAACAGGGCATGATGAGTAAGCATTATGCGGATCCCGTCGACGATGAAATCTGGCTCGATTGGCAGGCGTTCCCAGGGCTGGATCAGGAGCGACGCCTGTCCCGTTTGTGCGACTGGTTGCTGACCGCGAGTAATACAACCAGTCCTTATGGCTTGCGTCTGCCGGGAATCGAGATTGCACCGGCAACTGGCAGGGCGCACCGCGATCGCCTGCTCAGGGAGCTGGCGCTGTTTGGCGTTTCCGAAAACGCCAGGGGGGACTGATGTTGCCACCCTGGCAAATTCCCCGTACCGGTTTATTGTGGCTGTTGATCGCCGTCGTAGTGGTGGTGGCCATGCATGCCGAACACCTGCCGGTGTGGATCAGCGCAGCCGCGGGCATCGCGGTGATCTGGCAGATTCAGGTTTACCGAGGGGTCTGGCGATACCCGGGTAAGCAGGCGAAATTTCTGCTACTGCTGTTGTGCGCCGCGGGACTGCTGGTTGAATACCGCAGTTTGCTGGGGCTGGAACCAATGGTTGCACTGTTGCTGAGCGGTTTTATTTTAAAACTACTGGAGATGCACCACCGCCGCGACGCGCTGATTGTCCTGTATCTCGCGTATTTTGCCGGGATCGCACAGGCGCTTTTTTTCCAGACTATCGGTACAGCTCTGGTTATCCTGATGTCGTTGACGGTCACCACCAGCGCCCTGGTCGGTTTAAATCAGTCGCAGGAGGGACAGCGCTGGTTCCGGCCCCTGCGGATTGGCGGGCTTGCTTTGATACAGGCTATTCCGTTGATGATCGTGCTGTTTATGGTGATGCCGCGCCTTGGTTCTCTATGGGCGGTGCCCATGCAAAAACATGGCGGTGTGACCGGCATGAGCGATCGCATATCTCCCGGCGATCTGGCCCGCCTGGGCCAATCTTCGGCGCTGGCGTTTCGCGTCGGATTCACAGGGGATATTCCTGCCCAGCGGCAGCTTTATTGGCGCGCTCTGGTGCTGTCCAAATTTGACGGGCGTACCTGGACGCAGTCGGGTCCATGGGGTTACGGCGGCTGGGAGTCTCAGTGGTACGGGGAACCGGGTGCCAGCTGGGATCGAAACATTCAGCGGCTGGGAAGCCCCCTGGCGTACAACGTGATTCTCGAACCCACTCACGCTTCCTGGTTGTTTGCACTGGGCACCGCACTTCCCCAGTCACCGGATATCGCCCTGACCAGAAATAACGTACTTGTGCATCGCACGCCGGTCACCACCAAAATGGGCTACCGGGCGCGCTCCTGGTTGCAGTATCGCAACGAAGCCGACGGCCTCTCCCCACGGCGACGTTCCCAGGAGCTGGCATTGCCAGGGGGCTTTAATCCCGAGACGTTAGCATTAGCGGCGCAATGGCGCGAGGAGGCGCCGTCAACGGAGGAACTGATCCAGCGTTTACTGGGCTGGTACAACCAGGCCTTCACCTACACCCTGCGACCGCCCGTATTAGGTGAACACACGGTGGATGAATTTTTATTTCATACCAGGCGCGGGTTTTGCGAACACTTTGCCAACAGTTTTGTGTTTTTTATGCGCGCCGCAGGGATACCCGCGCGGGTGGTGGCGGGCTACCAGGGTGGTGAGCGCCACCCCACGGACAATTACCTCACCGTGCGCCAGTACGACGCCCACGCCTGGGCGGAAGTGTGGCTCGCCGGTCGCGGGTGGGTCGAATTTGACCCCACTGCGGCGGTCGCTCCGCAACGTATAGAGCAAAGTTTTTCCGAATTGTTTAGCGCCGAGGAGGAATTTCTCGAGGATCAGTTATTCGCGCTGGCCCGTTATCGACATATCGGCTGGATCAACGGCCTGCGACTGCGGCTCGACGCCCTCGACTACGCCTGGGCGACCCATGTGCTGGGTTATGAGAATATACAGAACCACGTATTGACCGACCTTCTGGGGGAGGTTAACCCATTGCGCGTGGGTCTGTTCCTGTTGATCGGTGCGGCCGTGGCGCTGGCACCCCTTGGCCTGATGTATGTGTGGTCGTTGCGCGGTCGCCGACGGGACGAACTGGACGAATTGTTTGCGCTGTTTTGCCGCAAACTTGCGCGTCAGGGTCTGCCCAGGCAGGTTGGGGAAGGGCCGCGCACCTATGCTGCGAGGGTGTCCCGGGAACGTCCCCACTGGGCGCAGGCGGCGACCCGGGTGGTCCGATATTTCGAGGCACAGCGCTACGGGGACACGCGCTTGCATATGTCCAGGCTGCGGCGCGCAGTACAGGACTTTCGTCCCTGAGGATTAGTGCAGTGTCCGGGAGGTCGTGCCCGTCCTTACGCGCAGGTGCAAGGGTAAGTGGGGGTGTGAATTGTTAGCCGAATTGAAACCCGGAAACGGTGGCACCCATGACTCGATCCCTGAAAATATGTCGACCGGCATCGTTGCCCGCGGCACCCGCGGTCACCATCAGCGGCATCAAATGTTCTTCGCGGGGATGGGAGTGGGCTGCCATGGGCGCGGCGCGCCAGTGACACAGTTGATGATTGCGCTCTGCGGGTGCCAGTAAACAGGCCTCGGTGAGCCATTCATCGAAGGTGTCGGACTGGCGAATACAGGGGTTGCCGCTCTTGAAATCCGCCATATTGTGGTAGCTCTGTCCGCTGCCGATAATCACCACGTTTTCATCGCGGAGCGTTTGCAGGGCAGCGCCTATGGCGAGGTGTCGGGCAGGGTCGAGGTCGGCGCACAGGGATACCTGCACGGTTGGAATATTCGCTGCGGGGTCAATCAGCTTGAATGGCACAAATACACCGTGATCGAACCCCCGTTGACTGTCCTCTGCGCAGGGGATATGCGCGGCGCGCAGCAGTTCGAGAATACGTCGCGCCAGCGCGGGATCACCCGGAGCGGGCCAGGTTAACTGGTAGGTGTGGGGCGGAAAACCATAGTAATCGAACAGCAATGGGGGCGCAGCGCCACTGTTTACCGTGACCTTGTCTGCTTCCCAGTGCGCGGAAATAACTACAATGGCGGCGGGTTTCGCGGGCCACAACTGGTGAATATTACGCAACCAGTCCGCTGTTTTGTGCCAGGTGTCAGCGGGCTCCCAGTCCATAAAAAAACAGGGGCCACCACCGTGGGGAATATAAAAGGTCGGTGTGCGCATTCAGTATCCTTGTGGACCCGGGATTATCGCCGAGCAGCACTATACGAACTCCCACGGGTCGATGCAATTCCGCCAACCCGTTGTGCTCGCCGTGACCGGAGCGGGATGTCGGGACGGCAGACAGGGTTTATACTGGTGGTTGCAGGTTACTGCTTATAATCAGTTACTAAAACGCGAGGAGTTGCATCATGGGTCGAGCGACGATGGTGGCGGCGGAGCAGGCCTTGCCGGGCCGCTCTGCCGGTATGCCGGTGCCGGAAAAACATTTTGTCAATGGCAACCCGCTGCGCGGACCATTCGCGGAAAATCTACGCTGTGCGGTCTTTGGTCTGGGCTGTTTCTGGGGCGCCGAGCGCCGTTTCTGGCAACAATCAGGCGTGCACAGCACTGCTGCAGGTTACGCCGGCGGTTATACGCCTAATCCCACGTACGAGGAAGTGTGTAGCGGGCTTACCGGCCATACGGAGGTGGTTCTGGTGGTGTTTGACCCGCAGCAGATCAGTTACGACCAGTTGCTGAAACTGTTCTGGGAATTCCACGATCCGACCCAGGGTATGCGCCAGGGGGGTGATCTCGGTACTCAATATCGCTCGGCGATCTATTGTTACGATGCTGCGCAACTACAGGCTGCCCGGGCAGCGCGGGACGACTACCAGAGGGCATTGACCCAGGCGGGTTTTGGACAGATAACCACAGAGATTCGCGATGCTCCGACATTTTACTACGCCGAACATTATCACCAGCAATATCTTGCCAAAAACCCCCATGGATATTGCGGCCTGGGGGGTACGGGCGTGCAGTGCCCTACTGCGGTCGCCCGGTGACGGATTATTCTCCAGGGGTTGCGATATTGCTCTACGACCGGGAGTGCCCGCTGTGCGACTTTTATTGTCGTCGCGTGCGGGTGAATGCGGCAACCGGTGGCTTGCTGTTGGTCGACGCCCGGGTACCGGGCGAATTATTGACGCAGGTCACCGCTGCCGGACTGGACATCGACCAGGGAATGGTCCTCAAACTCGGGGATCAGCTTTACTACGGCGCGGATGCGATTGCCGCACTGGCGTTAATCAGTTCCCGTGCGGGGCTATTTAATCGGGTTAATTACTGGATATTCCGCTCGTCGGGCGTGTCTCGATGCCTCTATCCAGTGCTGCGGTCAATGCGCAATCTGCTACTGAAAATTTTACGCAAACATAAAATTAACAATCTGCGCAAGGCTAATAATGATCGTTTTTGATAAGCGCCATGGCGCTCGACGCCGGTGGTTTGTCGTGCCAGCCAGGCGGGCGCACTAGTGGAACACAGCGGTCAGATATTACTCGCGCTGGGCGGCATTTTTATGCTGAGCCTGGTGACCGATCTAATTGGCAGGCACACGTTCTTACCACGGGTGACTCTACTGTTGATGGTCGGTATGGCCGTTGGTCCGCACGCATTTGATTTGATCCCGGACGTGTTGCTGAGCCATTTCGATCTGGTGGCCGACGTGGCATTGCTGATGATCGGATTTTTATTGGGTGGCAGGTTAACGCGCACAGCGCTGCGGAAGAACGGGGCAGCCGTTGTCTGGGTGTCCCTGTGCGCCGCGCTAGGTGCGGCCCTGTTGGTAGGCCTGGCGCTGTGGATGATTGGTCTGGCACCGGGCGTCGCCCTGTTGCTGGGTTGTATTGCCGCCGCTACTGATCCTATGGCGACGGTAGATACAGCCATGGAGATGGAGCGACAGGGACCATTTGCGAAATTATTGTTGGCCATCGTGGCGCTGGACGACGTCTGGGCGTTGATTCTTTTTAGCGTGGGGCTGACGTTGGTTGCCGCGCTGCACGGCAGTGCGGAATCGCAATTTTCGTTATGGGCAGCGGGAATCGATATTTTTGGCGCGCTACTGCTTGGCATCGTTATCGGCTTGCCTGGCGCCTGGCTGACGGGGCGCCTGCGCAAAGGCCAACCGATGTTAACCGAGGCGCTGGCGCTGGTATTTGTCTGTGGTGGACTGGCGCTCTGGTTCGATCTGTCTTTTCTATTGGCGGCAATGGCGATGGGCATGACTGTCACCAATTTTGCCAAACATCACGATTACCCCTTTCACGCGATTGAGGATATTGAGTGGCCGTTTTTGGTCATTTTTTTTATTCTCGCGGGGGCAACCTTCGAATTCGACTCGGTGTGGATGTTGGGCGGGATTAGCGTTGTTTATATCAGCGCGCGTATTTTTGGCAAGTGGGGGGGCGGTTGGTTGGGAGCGCGGGCTGCACGCACAGACGGCGTTACACGCGCCTGGATTGGAACGGCTCTCTTACCCCAGGCAGGGGCGGCGATGGGTATGGCGCTGGTGGCCGCCAGCGCATTGCCCGACTATTCCACTATCCTGATGACCGTGGTAATCAGCACCAGCGTCTTATTTGAGCTGGTGGGGCCGATTGTGACGCGCGCCGCGCTGCGCAAAGCGGATCGCGATTGACTCATCGTGGCGTACGGGATGCCGTGGCTGGCCTGCAATTGGCCATCACAGGTTTAACTAAAAACGAAATTTAATCGAGGCGAAAACTCTGGTCCGATCGCCGTGCTGCCCTTCCTGGAAAACGGAACGGGTAAACGGTTGGGCGATTTCCAACGAACCGCTAATGTGTTTTGCCGAAGCGGTCATGCCAAGTCCGCCGGATGCCGCCGAGTCGTTTTGGTGGGTGGCAATATTCCACAGTCGGCCGATATCGTAATAGCTGTACACCCAGGCCTTGGTGCCCGGCAGAAATACCTGTTCGAGCTGGTACTTTAATTCCGCGCGCCCCGCGATGCCATGGTCGCCAATCAATTCTGCGGGGTCGTAGGCGCCACCCATGGATTTTCCGCCAAACGCAAACCGTTGTGAAGGCGGCAGACTGCGGGAAGCGTACTGACCATTTATTGTCAGTAGTAGTGACCATTTTGCGGTCAGCGTTTTACGGAGGTTTGCCGCGAGTCCAACAACGGTGAATTTTTCATGGCCGACGGAGATTTCGCCGTTAGCAGTGTTTAGCAATGTTTTGTTTAAGCCGGATAAGCCCTGGGTAATATCCATGCTGTAACGGCTGTAGGTATTACCTGGATCCACGATTACGTAATCGAGCCCTGCAGCCAGACTGTACAGTTCTTCATAGGTTAACTGGCTGCCGCCGACCTCGGCTTTGGAGCGATAATGATTAAGTTTTCCATCGATGTACAAAGATTGTTCTCCTGTGCGTAGCAGGGGATACGCCAGGGCCGCGCTGTTACTGGTGTTGCGCACCTCAATATTTAAGGGCGACAGAAATGCTCCGGGTTGCGCTTCGGTATAGGAGCTATCGAGATCGAGTCTGAGTCCCCGGGTTCCCAGTGGCCAACTGGTGTCGAGTGCGTAATAACCCAGCTCGTCATCGTTGATAGTGTGCAGAATTTTTAATTTGATACTTTCAAAAAATCCCAGCATAGAATAACTGGTGAGGGTTGCGAGCCCTTGATTTTGCCCCAGAATATTACTGCCCCGGTTGTCGAATTCCAGGTCGCCGCTCCAGCGTGTCTGACGCACATCCACCACCAGTTCGAATTTATCGGTGGAATCATCGATACGTTGTATGCGGGTATATGCGGAGATGCCCGGCAAGTCATTGAGTAATAACCTGGCGGTTTCCAGGGCGTCGCTATCGACCGGTTGCTCCAGTGCAATAGCGTTCAGGAACGATTCGAGATACAGCGGATCGCCGCGCACTTCACCGGTTACCCGCACCCGATTGACAACCCCCTCGATGACATCGATAAACACGATGCCGTCGCTAATTTTCTGTGCGGGTAATATAGCGCGGGCCGCTGTGTAACCCCGTTGGTGATAATGGGCTGTGATCTGTTCGGCAAGCGTACGCAGCATGTCAATATCGATAGCGTGTCCGAGGTATCGTTCATACAACGGCAAAAACTCAAGCGGGTCGAACAGGCTAAGCCCGCGCATGGCGACGCCGGCTAAACGTATGTTTTTTGTAGGGGGTGTGGCGGTAGCCGGTGGTTTGCTCTGAAGCGTTGCGATGTCACCTTCAAGCGACGATGCATAGCGTTTTTCAATTTGCGTGTTGTCTAGTGCGGAATCAATGTCCAGTGCCAGCGCGACAGTGTTATCAAGGGTGATCCAGGACAGGGTGGCGAGAGCGAAAAGTATTGGTTTCAATGGCATTAGTTGGGTACTATGCGATGATTAATATTATTTATAACGCTTGGTCAATTGTAGCAGTAGTTACATATCCTTGGCCAACTGGGAGCGTGTCATCAATTTACCGATGGGCGCCAGATGTGGTCGCGAACCCGCAGGAGCAGATTATGCTGAAGAAGTTGATACGGGTTGTGGGAGCGCTTGCGCTGCTGGCTAACGTCGGTTCAATTCTCGCGGTAGAAACCGGGGTGGCAAATCAGTGGCAGTTGATGGAGTCGAGTGGTGACGTGTCCTACAAAACCACCGGTATGGCCCAGTGGAACAGGGTTAGCGGCGGTGCACTGCTCACGGCGCCGTTCCACCTGAAGACCGCCGAGCGCTCCCACGCATTGCTTAAGCATCGCAATGACAGTACCAGGGTGGGGCCAAATTCGTTGCTGGAATTTGCCGCCGCTGAGGTGCAACCAGAAGGGCTGTTTACGCGGCTTGTGCAAACCCTGGGCAATGTATTATTTAAAATTGAAAGTGACCAGTCCCGCACTATACAAGTGGAGACACCGTATCTGGTGTCGGTGGTAAAAGGTACCACTTTCTCAGTACAGGTTACCGAAAACCGGGCGGTGATCAATCTTGTGGAGGGCTTGCTCGAAGTGTCCGCCGTAGGCGTTGCTGATCAGGTGCTGCTTAAAACCGGGCAACTGGCGTTGATAGCGGCCGGCGCGAAAAGTATTACCGTGATTGATCCCGCGGTGGACGCCCCTGAGGGGGATGGTGATGGCGGCGCGGGGGCGGTCTCGACGCCGTCTCCGGCCGCCGCCGTCACATCAGTGGTGGACGCCGCGGTGGATG
>JBFJMM010000001.1:0-33441 GCA_041633885.1 Porticoccaceae bacterium | reverse complement strand
GCTGCACCATTTCCTGCTGGGTAGCCCCTTCCGCAGTGCCCAGGAAGGACAGTGCCTCGGCGCGCAGGCCGTCCATCAGCAAACGTGCGGTGGCGTAGGTGTAATTGGGTTCCTTTTCCACCAGGGTGCGGGCGGTGATAACCAGCGATGTGTTGACGTCTTTCATGGACACACCGTCGTACAGGTTGCGCAGAGCTTCCTTGAGAATGGCGTCTACTTCGACATCCTTCAGGTCCGCGCAGGCCTCACTGACCACGGTGTGCAGACGATCCATATCCAGCGGGCCGCGGGTGCCGTCGTCGCAGGTCACTTCGATGTGGGTCTCGCTGTATTCCGTAGGCAGCGGCGCGGGGCGCTCGGCGGCCCGTTCCCGGGAGCGTTCCTCCCGGTAAATGACGTAGGAACGGGCGATGCGCTGCTCGCCGCTGCGCATCAGGGCCAGCTCCACCTGATCCTGAATATCCTCGATATGCACGGTGCCACCGGAGGGCATGCGCCGTTTGAAGGTTTCAGTGACCTGGGCGTTGAGGGCCGCCACGGTGTTGTGAATACGCCCGGAGGCCGCCGCGGCCGCGCCTTCCACGGCAAGAAATGCCTTGGTGATGGCCACCGCGATTTTTGAATCGTCGTAGGGCACCACCGTGCCGTTGCGCTTAATAACCCGTAGTTTGCCGGGTGCCGTGGCACTTACCGAGCTGGCGCGGGCGCTGAGACTGGGCGCACCCTGGCGGGCGTCCGGCTGGGCTGGCTGTGAATCGGGATGGGCTGATTGTCCGGCCTGTGTTGTGGATTCCATACAAATATTACCTGCTATGTCACTCGTTTGTTGTTGTGTGCTGTGGCTGTGCGGTCGCGATACGTCCGGTGGCAAAGTGTTGTGTTGTTATGTGGTGGTACATTTTTCGGTGTTGCGCGGTGGTTAGGCCCTGTGTGGCAGCGCGATAGAATATTCTGCTCGACTGCGTCATCATTTCCCGCTCTATCCGATTGTATTAGGTATGGTTTTCTAAACCCCAGATATAGTATCCAACCTCTCCAGTGGCACAAGATAGTGTGGATGAAAATGAATTGCAACACTATATGTATGAAAAAATGTGATCAACCCCGGATTGTTCGGTCGCGGTGAGCGGACCCTTACCGGGAGCGGACTGGCAGCTTGGCGTTGGCGCTCGTCGGCAGGTATGACGGAGTGCGGGGCTGGCGGGCGTAAAGACGGTTTGATAAGCCCTTCGGAGGTGCCGAGGGGCCCGCTTTGGGGTCGAATCGTCGGGACGGAGACCTGTTATTCCCTGACTCGAGGTGTTGGCTGCGTTGCTTGCTTTGCAAAGCGGCTGATCGCAGGCAATTTTTTGCGCAACGCCCTGTCGATTTTACCGGGAAGCAATGCGTTGATACGGGCGAATAGCCGTTCCCGCCAGCCGAGCTGGGTGATCGGCTGGTTGCGTTTTATGGCTCTCACGATGGCTGCGGCCACCCTGTCGGGTTTGTCGGTGGGGGTTTTGAGGGCTCTGTTCAACGCCTCCACGGCACCGGCGTTAAAAGCCGTGCGGGTGGTGCGGGGTGCGATATACAGCACCTGCACGGATCCATCCAGCTCCCTGCGCAGTGCTTCGGTGAAACCGCGCAGGCCGAATTTGGTGGCGCTGAAGGCGGCAAAGCCGGGAAACGCGACACTGCCCATTGTGGCGCCGACATTGACGATCATGCCCTGGTTTCTTTCAATCAGCACCGGTAGCAGCGCCCTTGTTAACAGCATGGGGGCGACCAGATTGGTCATCAACAGAACTTCCAGGTCGGATTGCCGTAAATTGCGAAACAACCCGAAGCGATTGATGCCGGCGTTATTAATAAGGATATCCACGGGCCGGGGGTATAGGCGGCAGGCGTCCAGCAACCGGTTGCGACCGGTTTCGGTGTTCAGATCGGCAACCACCACGCGATGTTCGCCGGGCAATTCGCCACACAGGGCCTGCAGTGCGCTCTGGTCGCGGCCGCTGAGGAGGAGCGACGCGCCGGCATCGGCCAGCCGCTTTGCCAGTGCCTGGCCGATGCCACCTCCGGCACCGGTCAGTAACACCACTTTGTTTTCCAGTTCCATAGACATGCTCCCGATATCGTTTTGGAGCCAGGGTGCTCCACACGACAGATCCGCAGTGTGGTGTACAGCTTGGCACAACGCCGTGGCACAACAGCAGGCAATGGAATCATGTGCCACAACAGATCAGCAGCGCAAGCGGCTCGATCGCCCCGCGATCCAGAACGCAGGTAATCCGCATTATCCATCTAAAAAGCCCATGGAAGTGACGGCAAAAACGACATCGGACAAATGGCTCCGCGGTGTGGCGTTCCCGCCAATACCCATGATATGCGTCAATACCTGGGTTGTTTTCCCGTTCTCCGGGGTATAAAAAACGGGTTGGCGGGGCACTTTGGGATACACTTTGCACCAGGTAATCTAGGCGCGCGACCGTGGGCGGTTGGGGTTGAACCACAGTCGTTGACGGGCAGGCAGTGAACCACAGGGGGAGTAATGGGCAGTCAGGGTCAATCAGAACTTATCAATTCCAGTTGGGCGAAGGAAGGGCGTACCCCCCGCATCGCCATTGTGGGTGCCGGATTGTCGGGTATCGGCGCCGTGATCAAGTTGCGCGAGGCGGGTTACACGGATATTACGGTCTACGAGAAGGCGGATCGAATCGGTGGTACCTGGCGGGACAATCACTACCCGGGGCTGTCCTGCGACGTGCCCTCATACTGGTATTCCTATTCGTTCGAGCCAAATTCCGACTGGACCCACCGTTTTTCCTACGGACCGGAAATTCTGCGCTATATCGACCACGTCGCCGAAAAATATGACGTAATGTCCGTGGTGCAGTTAAACAGTCCAGTGACCGAGCTTAAATACCTGGGGCCGAACTGGCGGTTGCAGGCGCAGGGTCACGAGCCGCAGTTGTACGACTTCGTGATATCCGCGACCGGGATTTTGCACCACCCGGCCTATCCGGATATTGCGGGGCTGGATTCCTTTCAGGGTCCGATGTTCCACACCGCCCGCTGGAATGACTCGGTATCCCTCGCCGGGAAACGGGTGGGCATTATCGGTACCGGATCCACGTCCGCCCAAATAGTCGGCGAGATTACCAAAAAGGTTGGCCACATGACGGTGTTTCAGCGCACCCCCCACTGGATGGCGCCGCTACCCCAGAAAAAATACAGTGCACCCTGGAAAGCATTTTTGCGCACCTTCCCGCAGCTGCACAGGGTGCTTGCCTGGTTTTACAAACGCCTGATGCTGACCACGTTCGCCCGTGCCACCGTGGGGGATATGGCACAGCAGCAGAAGATTGAAAAGGCCTGCCTGAAGGCCCTCGCCAGAGGGGTGCCCGACCCGGAATTGCGCGCCAAGCTGACGCCCAGTTACAAAGCGACCTGCAAGCGGCTGATTTTCTGTTCTGATTTTTACCCGGCCATCAGTCGCGACAATGCGCAGTTGGTGACGGAGGGTATTAAGGCCATCGAACCGCGGGGGGTGCGCACCAACGATGGTCAGTTGCACGAACTGGATGTGCTGGTGCTGGCCACCGGCTTCAAGGTCTCGGATTTTATTCTGCCAGCCAAAGTATATGGTGAGAACAACATTGAATTGAGCGCCATGTGGGACGGCGCGCCCCGCGCCCACCGCGCCATGACGATACCGGGATTTCCTAACTTCTGGATGCTCGAAGGGCCGACCGGGCCGGTTGGTAATCTGTCGCTGATCTCCATAACCGAAGTGCAGATCGGCTATATGATTCAGTGTCTGAACAAGATCAAGGCCGAAAAATCATCCGGTATTGTGGTTAAAAAAGCGGCGTTTGACGCCTTCAACAAGGCCATGTTCGCGGCGGTGGGCAACACCATCTGGGCTTCGGGGGGATGCGCGAGCTGGTATATCGACAAGACCGGCAAGCCCAATCTGTATCCCTGGCACCCGAGTCGCTTTTACAGGGAGATGGAGGCCCCGGATTTTTCCGAGTACGAACTGTTGAGCTAGTAGCGGGAAAAAGCGGAAGGGCAGCTAACTGCCGCGGGTAATCACCGGGTCGTCGTCTTGCAGTGACTCCACCAGATATTCCAGCTCGCGGGCGACGTCGGCGCTGTCGCGGTAGGTCAGATATTGTTCCACCACGGCCTGAATCAGCGCTCTACCCATGGCGTCCCCATCCATGCTGGGGCGCGTTCGCGCTTCTTCCAGGGTTTGCGCCACCACGGTTTTCGCGTAACTGGATTCGCCCGACATACTGGCCCTTCCCTCAGCAGGTTAAAAAAATAGTTGGTGGAAGATGTTAGCCGACAACCGCGGCAACGGTTTTGATGGCGATCAACCGAAGTCAATTCACGGGGTATTCTTGGTTGTGTAATTTACCAGCACGCGCCAGGGCGCTTCGCGCTGCCAGGTGGCGGTCGCGCCGCTGGCAACTTGCATCAGGTGGCTGGTTGGTCATGGAAGTGCCGGTGGGACTCTATATTAGCGGGCTCGAGGCCAAACGCCGTTTGAATACTTAGGTTGTGCTGGGTCAGTTCGTTGCGCTTCAAATGCCAGGCCCTGTGCATTTTATAGAATGGTATGGCGGGATACAGATGGTGAATGAGATGGTAGTTTTGATAAACCAGTAGCGGCGTCAGTAACCATTCCCAGCCCATGCGCATGGTGGTCGCCATATACGGATCTTCCTGCTGGCTGACCATGGCGGGGTGGTGAGGTAATATCACGAATACCACCGCAATCATAAATAGCGCTATGCGCGTGGGAATAAACCACAACATCAGCAATTCGTAACCGAAACCGGTCGCCAGCGCGGTGACAAATACGGCGGCCAGAAGGCTGTAAAAAACAATCAGAGCTCTGGCGTGTTTCTTCATCACTTTTTTGCCATGCTTTAAAAAGTAATAAATGTAGTAGCCATCAAAACAGGACCAGCGAAACGGCACCTGCCACCACTTCGACTCATGCTCATAAATATCCGGGTCGTTTTGTCCATTGGCGTGAATATGGTGCTGATTGTGTACCCAGCGCAGCAGTACCATGGGCGCGTAAGGAAAGATAAACAGCAGTGCAATGGAACCGATGCCTTCATTGAGAACCGGGTTGCTGGACAGCGAACAGTGGGCACTATCGTGGATCACGCTGAACAAACAATAGCTCAACAGCCCGTTGATAATACTGCCCGCCCAGAGCGCTATCGTACCGTTCAGCGCGTAGTGCCAGGTGGCCACCATGCATATGATAACCGCCACGAAAATCAGCGTGGTGGGCACGGCCAGTGTGGGCGCCCGCAGGTAGGATTGGAATAAGGCTTCGCTGTTGCGGGCGGTGGGTGTTTGCGTGCTCATTTTCTCTCCGGTAGAGTCTGGCAGACGACAGGCAGAGTAACATGTCCAACAACGCCTGTAGTGGCACAGAATTAAATAACCCCGGTGACTTGTCAAGGTGCGCGTAAGGACGTCTTGATCTGTCCTGGTTAAACTGCGGCGTTACGGGGAATAACACCGCTGCGACGGTATTCCACCATGGATTTTAATGGGTTGCGCAGGACGGGTATTCGCCCGCGACTAGAAATGCGCCGGTTGTCCAGATTCCGCGTGAGCACTGTAAAAGCTTGCGATTACCTTGGCGCGAGCAAAAACAGTATCAGCGCCTTCTGGGCGTGCAGGCGATTCTCGGCTTCGTCCCAGACCACGGAATAGCGTTCGTCTTCGAGTAGCTCAGCACTGACTTCCAGGCCCCGATAGGCGGGCAGGCAATGCATAAACAGTGCGTTGGGATCGGCATGTGCCATCAATGCATGGTTTACCTGAAAGCCTGCAAAAGCATCGAGCCGTTTTTGTTTTTCGTTTTCCTGTCCCATCGAAGCCCAGGTGTCCGTAACCACCAGGTGGGCATTGGCGGCGGCGACTTTGGGGTCCCGGGTAATGGTTACACGCTGGCTGTTGGCGGCCAGCAATTGTGGGTCGGGGTCGTAGCCAGCGGGGCAGGCGATGTTCAGGTGAAAACCGAGGAGGGCGGCGGCGTCGATATAGGAATGGCACATGTTGTTGCCGTCCCCGATCCAGGCCACCGTCTTGCCGCGCAGATCGCCCCGGTGTTCGACATACGTCTGAATATCCGCCAGCAACTGACAGGGGTGATGATCGTCCGTCAAGGCGTTGATGACGGGTACCTGGGAGTGCCCGGCAAAGGTTTCCAGCTTGGCGTGTTCAAAGGTGCGCATGCAGATAATATCGACCATGCGGGAAATCACCCGCGCGGTGTCTTCGACGGGTTCGCCGCGACCCAGTTGCGTGTCAGCGGGGGACAAAAACAGCGCGGACCCTCCCATTTGCGCCATACCCGCTTCAAAAGACACCCGGGTGCGAGTGGAGGACTTTTCGAAAACCATGCCCAGCACTTTACCCGACAGAACTGCGTCTTCGGCATTTTTGCGATGGGTGGCCTTGAGTGCGATGGCGCGCTCAACGATGCCGGTCAGTTCGACGGTGGAAAGGTCGCGAAGGGTGAGAAAATGTCTCGGCGCCATAGGGGGACTCCCGGGAAATCGGCCAGCGAACTCAGTAGTTGGCGATTAGTGGGGCGAGGATCGACACCAGTTGATCAGCCTGGCTGTCGCTCAGGATCAAGGGTGGTAAAAGGCGCACTACCCGCTCCGCAGTGACATTGATCAGTAACCCTTTGGCCGCCGCCTGCGGGACAAGTTGTGCGCAGGGGGTATTGAGCTCGATGCCAATCATCAAGCCCGCGCCGCGGATTGCCACCACGTGGTCGCAGTTTGCCAGTTTGTCGGTCAGCGCCGCGCGAATTTTTTCGCCGAGAATGTGCGCCCGTTGGTGCAGCTTTTCTTCGCTAATGGTGTTGATGGTGGCGAGCGCCGCGGCACAGGCCACCGGGTTGCCGCCGAAGGTAGAGCCGTGTTTGCCGGGACCCATCAGGTCGACTGCCCTGCCGCTTACCAGGCAGGCGCCGATCGGCATACCATTGGCGAGACCTTTGGCGACGGTAGCTACGTCGGGGAGCACATCGTGTAGCTGATAATTGAAGTACGCGCCGGTGCGGCCGTTGGCGGTCTGAATTTCGTCGAGCATCATCAACCAGTCGTGCTTGTCACACAGAGCTCGAACATTGCGCAGGTAATCCGCAGCGGGAACCCGAATACCACCTTCGCCCTGAATGGGTTCCACCAGTACCGCGACCACGTTGGGATTGTTGTCCGCGATGGCTTCAAGGGCGGCGATGTCGTTGAACCGGGCCCGGGAAAAACCGCTGACCAGTGGCTCGAAACCGGCCTGTACCTTGCGACTACCCGTCGCGCTCAGAGTGGCGAGGGTGCGCCCGTGGAAGGAGTTTTCCATGACAGCTATAGTCGGTTTGGCGACACCCTTGTGATGACCGAACAACCGCGCCAGCTTGATGGCGGCCTCGTTGGCTTCGGCACCGGAATTGCCAAAAAATATATTCGTCATGGCGGATACGTCCCGCAGTTTTTCCGCGAGTTGCTCCTGAACCGGGTTATTGTACAAGTTGGAACAGTGCATCAGCGTCGCCGCCTGGCGGTGAACAGCTTCAGTCACAGCCGGATGCGCGTGTCCCAGCCCACACACCGCAATACCCGACACGCCGTCGAGGTATTGCTTGCCCTGGTCGTCCCACAGGTTCGCGCCTGCGCCGCGCACCATGGTCAGTGCTCTCGTACCGTAGGTATTCATCAATGCAGTTGTAGGAGCCATACGTAAACTAATCGCTAGTCTAAAATAAAACAGGCAGCGAGGGCTGCCTGAAAAAAGAGTGGGACTATATAATTAATCGTTGTAGATGGCAACGCTCCAGGGTCATTCGCGTAACCGATAATTACCAGACGCTAAAATGCTGCGACCGACAGTTTTAGTTGTTCTGGAAAGAGTGTAGAATACCCGAGTGTTTCGCTCCACTATTAGACCCATTGATGTCGCCGGATTCCCCTCGCGCAAGAGGGATGCGCGGTAGACGCGCACAGGTGGACAGGGACGCAACGATGACATTTATTTTCCCCGTGCACGGGTTGCACATAACCAGCGAGGTTTGGCTACCATGGATATTATCGAGACTATCCGCGATCAGATTGAAAACAATCCGGTCATTTTGTATATGAAAGGTAGCCCCAATCAGCCACAGTGCGGTTTTTCGGCGCGCTCGGTGCAGGCGCTGATGGCCTGTGGGCAGCGTTTTGCTTATGTGGATATTCTGAGCAATCCGGAGATTCGCGCCAAATTGCCCGAGTACGCCAACTGGCCGACATTTCCACAACTGTGGATCAAGGGAGAGTTGATGGGTGGCTGCGATATTATTACCGAGATGTACGAAAGCGGCGAACTGAAAACACTGATTAACGCCGCGGTCACCGATTCTGACGCTGCTTGATGCCCGTCAGATTGGGCGATCACTCCAGCGGGTGTCAGTAACAGCCCACTGGCGGCAACGGGTGCGTGACGTTTTACGCACTGTGAGAGTTTGGTTTTTACCCCGCGCCACGCCCGTCGAAGTCCGGCCAGCCACCGAGATCCTTCCAGCGATTCACGATCAGACAAAATAATTCCGCGGTGCGTTCGGCATCGTACACAGCGTTGTGGGCCAGGTCGGGACTGAATGGAATTTGCGCCGCGGAGCAGGCCTTGGCCAGTACGGTCTGGCCGAACGCGAGACCCGACAGGGTGGCGGTGTCGAAGCAGGAAAATTGGTGGAAGGGATTGCGCTTGATACTGTTGCGTTCAATGGCGGCGTTGATAAACCCCAGATCGAAATGTGCATTGTGGGCCACCACCACCGCTCGCGTGCATTCATGGTGGCGTAAACGCTGACGCACTACCTGAAAAATATTCTGCAGTGCCTCCGCCTCACCCAGAGCTTCCCGCGCCGGGTCGGTGGGATCAATGCCGGTAAATGCCAGCGCAGAATCATCGCAAAGGGTGTTGCGATGGGGCACGATATTGTGGGCGATGGTATCCGTACGAATGAGCTTGCCGGAATCGTCCATATCCAGCATGACGGCGGCAATTTCCAGCAGTGCATGGTTGCGCGCATCGAAGCCACCGGTTTCGATATCGATCACCACGGGCAGAAATCCACGAAAGCGCGCGCACAGTGGTGTTTCGGTTTGTTCCGCGAGTAGCGCTTCCATGTCACCCATCGACAACTCTCCAGTTTAGGGATTCACCTGCGGCAAGGGGTACCACCTCGTCGTCACCCAGTTGCAGCGCATCGGGCAGGCACCAGGACTCGCGCCGCAGGGTCAGTGTGGTGGTGTTACGGGGCAGACCGTAGAAGTCCGCGCCGAAGTGACTGGTGAAACCTTCCAGCCTGGGTAAGGCCTGGGCGCGTTCGAACGCTTCGGCATACAGTTCCAGCGCGGCGTGATGACTATAACAACCGGCACAGCCACAGGCGGTTTCCTTGCGCGAGCGCACATGGGGTGCGGAGTCGGTGCCGAGAAAAAAACTCGGATCGGCACTGGTCGCCGCGGCGATCAATGCCTGTCGGTGACTATCCCGTTTCAGAATTGGCAGGCAGTAATAGTGCGGGCGGATTGCGCCGGCCAGCATGTGGTTGCGGTTAAATAACAGGTGTTGGGGCGTGATGGTGGCGCCAACGTGCGCGGGTGCCTGCGCGACAAACTGCGCGCCCTCGCGGGTGGTGATATGTTCCAGCACGATTTTCAACGCGGGGAATCGCTCCCTGAGGGGAATCAGGTGGCGATCAATAAACACTGCTTCGCGGTCGAAAATATCGACCTCCGGGTCGTTGACTTCGCCGTGCAAGAGCAGGGGCATGCCCAGGTGCTGCATGCGGCCCAGTACCGGGTACACTTTTTGTAAATCGGTGACGCCAGCCGCGGAGTTGGTGGTAGCCCCGGCCGGGTAGTATTTAACACCGATAATAAAGCCACTGCTTATGGCCGTCGTAATTTCATCCGGTGAGGTGTTATCGGTGAGATAGAGTGTCATCAGCGGTTGCCAGTCGCTTCCCAGAGGTCGTTGAGCAAGTATCCTGTCGCGGTAGGCGGCGGCCTCAGCGGTGGTGACAACCGGAGGCGCCAGGTTCGGCATGACCACGCCGCGGTTGAAGTGTCGCGCCGCCATGCTCACCGTAGCGCTGAGCATGGCGCCATCGCGCAGATGTAAATGCCAGTCGTCGGGGCGGGTCAGGGTCAATGTGGTCATGTAACAAATGTGTTTATCATTACGGGTTCGCATCCTACCGGAAACTGCCCGGTCGCGACAGGGTGAACTTGCGCCTGTCAAAACGCGGGTGAGCGTATTAAAATCCGTATTCGTTCTTTAAACCCTATTGCGTGCCTGTCGGGAGTTTCCTGTGTCGAAGGTCAATACAGCGTCGAAAGTAAAAAAAGTGGTGTTAGCGTACTCCGGTGGACTGGATACGTCGGTGATCGCGAAGTGGTTGCAGGAAACCTACCAGTGCGAAGTGGTGACATTTACTGCCGACATTGGCCAGGGGGAAGAAGTAGCGCCAGCGCGGGCCAAGGCCGAGGCGATGGGTATCAAGGAAATTTATATAGACGACCTGCGCGAGGAATTTGTACGGGACTTTGTGTTCCCGATGTTTCGCGCCAACACGGTGTACGAGGGCGAATACTTGCTCGGTACATCTATCGCGCGACCGCTGATCGCCAAACGCCTGGTGGAAATTGCCAACGCCACGGGCGCGGACGCCATCTCCCATGGCGCCACCGGCAAGGGCAACGATCAGGTGCGCTTTGAATTGGGCGCTTATGCGTTAAAGCCAGGGGTCAAGGTGATCGCACCCTGGCGGGAATGGGATTTAACGTCCCGGGAGACGTTGATGGCGTATTGCAAAAAGCACGCTATTCCGGTTGACTTCGCCAGCAGCAAGAAAAAATCTCCCTACTCCATGGACGCCAATTTACTGCACATATCTTACGAAGGCGACATGCTTGAAGACCCATGGACCGAGGCGGAGGAGAGCATGTGGCGCTGGAGTGTCGCCCCGGAGGCAGCCCCGGATCAACCGCAGTATATCGAGCTCACCTACGCCTGTGGCGATATTGTCGCGGTGGACGGCAAGTCGTTGTCTCCTGCACAGGTGCTGACCGAGCTGAATCGCATTGGCGGCGCCAACGGCATCGGTCGTCTCGATCTGGTGGAAAACCGCTATGTGGGCATGAAATCCCGGGGCTGTTACGAAACACCGGGCGGCACCATTATGCTGCGTGCGCACCGCGCCATCGAGTCCATCACCCTCGATCGGGAGGTGGCGCATTTGAAGGACGAATTGATGCCGCGCTACGCGAGCCTCATTTACAACGGCTACTGGTGGTCGCCGGAGCGCCGCATGTTGCAAACGATGATTGATCAGTCGCAACAGTACGTCAACGGTGTGGTTCGGCTGAAATTATACAAGGGCAATGTGATCGTGGTCGGACGCAAATCGGACGATAGTCTGTTCGATGCGCGTATTGCCACGTTCGACGACGATGCCGGGGCCTACAATCAGCAGGACGCGGAGGGATTTATCAAGCTCAATGCCCTGCGTCTGCGTATTGCAGCGGATAGAAAGCGCTGAAATTACCCGTTATCCGCCGGTTCGGCTTCTAGCTAATCGCATTGCTATTTCCCCGATCCCGCGGTGCTTGATTTAGGTCATGCGCCGCCGGCTCCCCATCCTGAATAATGCGCGCGGTAAAACTGCCCGGTTCGTCGGGCCCGTCAAGGAAACAGAAAATGAGTGACAGTGGACCGGCCGGTGCCCCCCCGGTGTACAACCTGCGTGTCGTCAGACAGTTTTCGATCATGACCGTTGTATGGGGTATTGTCGGCATGCTGGTGGGGGTGATCCTGGCGGCCGAGATGGTATGGCCGGACCTGAGCATGGGCCTGCCGTGGTTTCATTTCGGGCGTCTGCGTCCCCTGCACACTAACGCGGTGATTTTTGCGTTTGGTGGTTGCGCCCTGTTCGCGACGTCTTACTACATCGTGCAGAAAACCTGTCGCACCAGTTTATTTGCTCCAGGCCTGGCGGCCTTTACATTCTGGGGGTGGCAACTGGTGATTGTCGCCGCCGCCATCACCTTGCCGTTGGGTCTGACCACCAGTAAGGAGTACGCTGAGCTGGAATGGCCCATCGATATTTTAATTACACTGGTGTGGCTGTCCTACGCGGTGGTTTTTTTCGGCACGCTGGTCAAACGCAACACTTCTCATATTTACGTCGCGAACTGGTTTTTTGGGGCTTTTGTACTCGCGGTAGCGATGCTGCATGTGGTCAATAGCGCGGCAATTCCGGTAACACTGTTTAAGTCGTACTCGGTGTATGCGGGTACCATTGATGCGATGGTGCAATGGTGGTATGGCCACAATGCCGTGGGCTTTTTTCTGACGGCGGCGTTTCTCGGCATGATGTATTACTTCGTGCCCAAGCAGGCCAACCGGCCGGTGTACTCCTACCGGCTATCGATCGTGCACTTCTGGGCGCTTATCGCGGTCTACATCTGGGCCGGTCCGCACCATTTGCATTATTCCACGCTGCCGGACTGGGCGCAGAGTCTCGGTATGGTGATGTCGATTATTCTGCTGGCACCCTCCTGGGGCGGTATGATCAACGGCATCATGACCCTGTCCGGCGCCTGGGAAAAGTTGCGCACCGATCCCACCCTCCGATTTCTGGTGGTGTCCCTGTCTTTTTACGGCATGGCCACCTTTGAGGGCCCGATGATGTCCATTAAAACGGTCAATGCGCTGTCCCACAATACGGACTGGACCATCGGTCATGTGCACTCCGGGGCGCTCGGCTGGGTGGGCATGATTTCCATCGGTAGTATGTATCATCTTATTCCCATACTGTTTGAGCGCAATGGAATGTACAGCGTTAAATTGATCAATATGCATTTCTGGCTGGCCACCATCGGCACGGTGCTATACATCGCGTCCATGTGGGTCAACGGTATCGCGCAGGGTCTGATGTGGCGCGCGTTTAACGCAGACGGCACCCTCACCTACACCTTTGCGGAATCTGTCGAAGCGAGTATGCCGGGCTACTATGTGCGCCTGCTGGGGGGTGGGTTGTTTTTCCTCGGCATGCTGGTGATGGCCTATAACGTTTGGCAAACCTGTCGCGGCGCCCGGCCTGCGGCCGAGCCGGTTTCCCCCGCCGCGGCAACAGTTTAGGGCGACCGACTATGAAACACGATATTGTTGAAAAAAACGTCGGGCTGTTAATTGTGCTGACACTGGTGGCCATGAGTTTTGGCGGTCTGGCGCAAATCGTACCCCTGTTCTTCACCCAATCTACCACCACACCCATTGCCGGTTTGCTGCCGCTGCCGGCGCTGGCATTGGAGGGACGCGATATCTATATTCGCGAAGGCTGTCACGTGTGTCATACGCAAATGATTCGCCCGTTCCGCTCTGAAACGGAACGCTATGGGCACTACAGTGTGGCCGGTGAGCAAGTTTACGAGCACCCGTTTTTATGGGGTTCAAAACGCACCGGGCCGGATTTGGCACGAGTTGGCGGCCGTTACAGCGACGAGTGGCATCGCGCGCATCTCTACAATCCGCGGGACGTTGTGCCGGTGTCCAACATGCCTGCATTCCCCTGGTTATTTCAGAATGTTGTCACTGGAAAAGATACTGCGGCGAAAATGGCGGCACTGCGCACAGTGGGTGTGCCCTACACCGACGCGGACATCGCAGCGGCCGCCGCGTCCTTCGCAGGCGGTGATGTCAAGGAGGTCGATGCCTTGGTGGCCTACCTGCAACAGTTGGGTACCTTAATTCAGCAGAAGCGTTAACGGGCGCCTGGGGGGCTTGTGGATCAGGGTACTGTGCAGGGGATTGGAACCTTATTGGCGATGCTGGCGTTTATTGCTGTGTGCCTGTGGGCTTACAGAGGGCGGAACAAGGAACGTTTTGAAGAGGCCGCTCTGCTGCCCTTTGCCGACGATATGCCCGGGGCAGACTCGCCCCTGCACGGGTCCGGTGAGCTCGGCGACAGGCGCGAAGTCGAAAGTGGTCGAGGTAGCCAATGAGTACGTTCTGGAGCTGGTGGGTCATAGCCATTTTTGCGATAACGCTAGTTGGCGTGTGTTGGATTCTGTTTGCCAATCGCAGCGTGGTGCTGCGGGAAAAGCCGAAAGATGGGGAGCCACCAAAAACCGGGCACGTCTATGACGGGATTGAAGAATACGATAACCCGTTACCGGGATGGTGGTTCCAGTCGTTTGTAGCGACGGTGGTGTTTGCTGTTGTCTATGTGCTGCTCTACCCGGGGCTGGGCAATCTGCCTGGTGCGTTGGGCTGGACATCGGGAGGGCAGTGGCTTGTTCAGGAAAAAAGAGCTGATGAGCGGTTCGAGGCGACCTACGCCAACTTCAAGGATCAGTCCATAGAAGAACTGGCGCTCGATCCCGCTGCTTTCAAAATAGGTCGCCGCTTGTTTGGAAATAATTGTGCCGCGTGCCATGGTAGCGACGGTGGCGGGGGATATGGGTTTCCAGATTTGACCGATGATGACTGGCTGTATGGGGGCAGCGCCGCGGCAATCCAGGCGTCGATCACCCATGGGCGGCGCGGGACGATGCCCGGCTGGGCGGCGATAATCGGCGAGGATGGTGTCGCAACGGTGACCGAATATCTTCTGAAAATTAGCGCGCGCGAACACGATGACAGCCAGGCGGGCAAGGGCGAGCAGGTATTTACAACTTATTGCGCCAGCTGCCACGGTGTGGACGGGCGTGGCAATCAGGCCTTGGGCGCGCCCAATCTAACCGATGATGTTTGGCTTTACGGTCGCTCGCCGGAACTAATAAAAACCACCATCCGTGGCGGGCGGCAGGGCCTGATGCCCGCCCAGGGTGAACAATTACGGGAAGGTAAAATTCGCCTGTTAGCCAGTTATGTGTACAGCCTGTCGAGACAGTAGCAGTGTGAACGTGCGATGACTGCACCCCAAACAGATAAAGCGCCTGCCAGCGATGAACATCATGTTCTCTATCTGTATGAAACGCGCAGAAAAATTTATGCGCGGCGCTTCGTCGGATTTTTTCGCAAGCTAAAAAAGCGTAGTGGTGTTCCGCTGCTGCTGGGATATTTTTTGCTGCCGTGGATACAAGTCGACGGCCGTCAGGCGGTCTGGTTCAATCTGCCGGAACGTCAGTTCCATATCTTTTGGGTCACCTTTTGGCCACAGGATTTTATGCTGCTGGCGTGGTTGCTGATTATCGCGGCGTTCGCTCTGTTTACCGTCACGGTACTGGTGGGGCGGGTGTGGTGTGGCTTCAGTTGCCCGCAAACGGTGTGGACCATGATGTTTATGGGCGCGGAACATTTTTTTGAAGGGGGGAGAAACCGTCGCATCAAACTGGATCTGGCCCCCTGGAGTTTCGATAAGGTGTGGCGCAAGGGCGGCAAGCATCTCACCTGGCTGCTAATTGCCCTTGCGACTGGTTTTACCTTTGTTGCGTATTTTAACCCCGCCAGACAGCTGGCCGCGCAATTTTTGACGTTCTCAGCGGATCCAGCTGCAGTTTTCTGGACCCTGCTGTTCTGTGGTACGACCTACTTGAACGCGGGCTATCTGCGCGAACAGGTGTGCAAATACATGTGTCCGTATGCGCGCTTCCAGTCGGTCATGTTTGATCGGGATACGTTGATAGTGTCCTATGATAGTGCGCGTGGCGAGCCACGCGGCGCGCGCAAAAAAGACAGCGATCATCGCGCCGCTGGGTTGGGAGATTGTGTCGATTGCGGTTTGTGCGTGCAAGTTTGCCCGGTTGGTATAGATATTCGCGACGGGTTGCAGTCGGAATGCATCAGCTGCGGTTTGTGTATTGACGCCTGTGACGCGATCATGGACAAAATGGAATATCCGCGCCACCTGATCAGTTTTACCACGGAAAATAAATTACAAAAGGGCGCGACCAGAATACTCAGGCCGCGCCTGGTGGGGTACGGTATTGCGTTAGTTTTAATGCTGTCCCTGTTCGCCTACGCGTTGCTTACCCGTACGCCGGTGGAACTCGATGTTGTGCGCGATCGTGCACTGTTGTACCGGGAAACCGCGCGGGGACTGGTTGACAATATTTATACGTTGCGTATCAGCAATATGGATAGTCGCGATCATCACTACCAGATCACAGTTAGAGGTGACTACGATTTTAAATTTATCGGTGACAATCCGGTGCGGGTGGGGGCAGGCGAGGTTTTTTTGCACGTAATCCGATTGCGACTGGATCCCGGTTTTCTTGAGTCGGCCACCAGTGATGTTATTTTTGCGATTAATGCAGCCGACGATGCACGTATTGCCGACCGCGAAGAGAGCCGGTTTATCGGGCCGTTCAGACGTTAGTCAAAATGACAGGGCGCACCATGGTGAGTGGCTACGACATGTTTCTGATTTGCACATGATCCCCGCGGGCGGAATGACCTTCGATGTTGGATAAGGATAAAGACAGTGGCGCACACGGCGTGGCGGGCGAGGCCTGGTATCGTCAATTCTGGCCCTGGTTTTTGTTTGCGTTGCCAGCGGCGGTGGTGTGTGCAAGTTTGTACACCCTGGTGTTGGCGAATCGCCACAGTGACCAGCTGGTCAGCGACAATTACTATCGGGATGGCTTGGCCATAAACGAGCGTTTGTCCCAGGACGAGCGGGCGCGAACGCTGGGCTTGTCTGCGCGCGTTGAATTTGTTGACGACAGCGCTACCGTGGTGATTCGGTTGGCGGCGCACGCGATCGCGGGGGCGGGTGGTTTACCCGACCAGCTAACGCTGCTGTTGTTGCATCCGACAGACGCCCGCGGGGATCGTGCCCTGGTGGCGACAGCCGTAAACGGGGAGCTCTATCGGGGGCATTTATCCGCACCGCCCGCCCATCGTTTTTACCTGCGCCTGATGCCAGGTCCGCTACGCGATCGCGCGGCCTTCAATAAAGCAGCGTGGCGATTGAACGGCGAAATTGATTTTGCGCGGGAACACCTCAGCTATCTCGGCACTGTCGACGGGCCAAAGCTGGAAAAAGACCGGCCAAACGATACCAGTGAGCGGAACCATGTCCGCTAACCGGTGTTTTCATTGCCAGTTACCCGTGCCCGCTGGCGTCGATTTCAGTCTGGTTGTGGACGGTGTGCCAAGGCCGATGTGTTGTATTGGTTGTGAGGCGGTGGCGAGGGCGATTGTCGATGGCGGACTGGAAAAATTCTATCGCTATCGAACCCGCCCCGCGCGCCGCGCTGCGGTCGATGGGGAGTTGGGCGGCTACGATCTGCCTGCGGTGTATGAAGACTTAATCAGCGTCGATGCCCGGGGTTTGGCTACCGTTGAGTTGGCTGTGGCCGACATAACCTGCGCCGCCTGTGCCTGGCTGATCGAACACCGCTTACACAAATTACCCGCTGTGGAGGCGGTAGCGGTCAATGTGACTCGCCACCGCTGTCGGGTGCAGTGGCGACTTGCGGACTTACCCCTGAGCAAGGTATTGGCCGCTATCGCGAGTATTGGCTATCGGGTCGAACCAGCCGACGAATCCAGGGCACTGGCATCACTTGCCGCCGAGCAACGGCGTTATGTATTGCGCCTTGGTGTTGCCGGGATTGGCATGATGCAGGCGGGCATGCTGGCCATCGCCCTGTACGCGGGCGCTTTTCAGGGTATCGAACAGCACTGGGTGAATTTTTTGCGCTGGATCAGTCTGCTGGTCGCCACGCCGGTGGTGATGTACTCGGCACAACCGTTTTTCCTCGGCGCCTGGCGCAGCGCCCGTTGTATGCAGCTGACTATGGATGTACCCATCGCTCTGGCCATAGCGCTGGCTTATGTGGCGAGCTTGTGGGCAACCGTGACGCAGGCCGGGGAGGTTTATTTTGATGCGGTGTCGATGCTGACATTCTTTTTATTGCTGGGCCGTTTTTTTGAGATGCGCGTGCGTTACCGCAACGAACTGACAGCGGGACGTGCGGCGCGTTCAGTACCACTGACCGCGCTGCGGGTAAACGGCGCCAGCCTGGAACAGGTGCCGGTTAAATCACTGCGGGTCGGTGAAATTATTCAGATTGGCGAGGGCGACACCCTGCCCGCCGACGGAGTCGTCGTATCCGGATACAGTCAGGTGGTTGAAGCAATGTTGACCGGGGAGCAACAACCCGTCGGCAAAGGGTGCGGTGACATGGTTAGTGCCGGCACGGTCAATACCAACAATCGCCTCAGGATTCAGGTGAGTGCGGTCGGCAGAGCCACCCGCTTGTCAGCGATTTTGTCCATGTTGGACGCGGCGGCGGCCGAAAAGCCCCGGCAAGTCGCTGTGGCCGATCGCCTCGCGGGCTGGTTTGTGGGCCTGGTGCTGGTGGTGGCTGCGCTGGTGTTTGCGCTGTGGTGGTGGTTTGCACCGGAACGGGCGCTGTGGGTGACGTTGTCGGTATTGGTGGTAACCTGCCCCTGCGCGCTGTCGCTCGCAACGCCGGTGGCGCTGGCGGTGGTCACGGGTCGTCTGCAGCGACAGGGGTTTCTGGTGCGCCGCGGGCACGTATTGCAAACGTTGCACGGGGTGACGCGGGTGATACTGGATAAAACTGGCACCCTGACAACCGGGAAACTGGCAATACAAAAGGTGCTGATGCCATCCGCAGGCCATCCACAGCCGCATTCGTCCGCGCAATGGGATGTGGCAATCGGGCCGCTCGACGCTAGAATTCTGGATATCGCCGCAGCGCTGGAGCAAGGTTGTCGCCACCCGATCGCCATGGCCTTGAACGAGCGCGCCACCCCGGTGCATGCGCTACAACTCAAGCACACTGTCGGCGGCGGCGTGAGTGGGGTGATTGATGGGGAACTGTATGCCCTCGGCAAACCGGCATTTATTATCCAGGTGCTGGGTTTCACGCCGGCGTTTCCGGAGTTGGAATGTTCTGCTCAGGGTGGCGAGGACGGGTGCGGCGGGCCACCACGAGTTGTCGTGTATCTCGCCAGTCGCGGTGGCCTGGTGGCGGCGCTGGTGCTTGTTGATGCGCTGCGTCCAGGGGCGGGCGCAATGGTGCAATGTTTTGCAGCACGTCGACTTGCGGTGGAGTTATTAAGTGGCGATAGAACTGAGAATGTATCCGAGCTGGCGACAATGCTTGGAATCCGTACTTGGCACGCAAATAGCTCGCCGGCGGATAAATTGGCGCGTATTCGCAGTTGCCAGGCCGCCGGGGATGTGGTGTTGATGGTCGGCGACGGCATTAACGACGTGCCGGTACTGAGTGGTGCCGATATTTCTGTAGCGGTGGGCGATACTACCGATTTCACACGGCTGGCGGCGGACGCTGTGCTGATGACCGGAAATTTGCACACGCTGGTGGAAGCGGTAGATGTGGCACACACAACCGCCCTGATTGTGCGGCAAAATATGTGGTGGGCAATATTTTATAATGTGAGCGCGTTACCACTGGCGATGGCTGGCTGGGTGCCGCCCTGGGCGGCGGCGATTGGCATGTCGGCGAGCTCTCTGTTGGTGGTGGTCAATGCCCTGCGACTGCGCGGTGGCAAGATTCAGCGCGACGTGCCGGATAAAGAAGCAGGGCCAGCGTCGGCGATGTTAATTTGAGGGCGGAGAGTTTTGTACCGCGAAGGGTCTCCCATGGAAAGTCTGTATTTATTGATTCCCCTGTCCATCGTTGTGCTGGGCGCCAGTCTTGCGGTTTTTTTCTGGGCGGTTAAAAGTGGTCAGTACGACGACCTCGACGGGGATGGTGAGCGGATCCTGTTTGACGAGGAAGTCGGCCTCGATCGGTCCGCGGACGATGGCGTGGTCGCCGGGTCGGTAGCGGGTGCGATCCAGGGAACCGAGGCGCAACGGCCGGTTGCGACGGATGGGTGAAGGCGCGGTAGCAGCATTCGCGGCGATGTTTGGTATCGGGTTGCTGGGTGCGGGTCACTGTCTTGGCATGTGTGGCGGCATAGCATCTGCATTGGGGTTCGCGGGTGACAATGGCGCCCGGCGTTGGGTGCTGGCTTACAATCTGGGCCGTATATGCGGTTATGCCGTGGCGGGGGCACTGGTGGCAAGCGTGGGGGCACTGGGCGCAAATTACCTCGCGGCGGGCCCCGTTTTACGGATCATTGCGGGATGCTTGCTGATCGGAATGGGTTTTTATGTGATTGGCTGGTGGCGTGGATTGACCTGGCTGGAGCAGGGTGGCCGCGTATTGTGGCGGCGACTGCAACCGCTCGGTCAACGGGTCTTGCCGGTGCGATCGACCATTAACGCGCTGGCACTGGGAATGATCTGGGGTTGGTTGCCCTGTGGGCTGGTGTACAGCGCACTGGCATTTGCCAGCACGGCGGGATCGCCGCAGGGGGGCATGGCGCAAATGACGGCTTTCGGATTGGGGACCTTACCAGCGATGCTAGTGACGGGCTTTGCCAATGGCGCTCTCGCCCGTCAGCTGCAAAGCCCACAATTTCGCCGTGTGTTTGCGTTGTTGCTGGTAAGTTACGGCGTGTGGACGTTGCTCGCGGTGGTCGCGGGACACTGGGGACATTAGTATTCCTGATCGGCAGGTACCGCCGCTCCGGCACAACAGGGCGCGAAGTTTCAGGGGTCAGGGTTGATACTCGTCAATGTGCTCTCGCTATACAGGCGTTATAAACCACCTTCAACTATTACAACAATTGAACAGGCGTGCTTATGTTTGGCCATATACCGGGGTTACTATTTCGTCCGCGTGCACAGTGGAAAGCTATTGCGGCATTGAGTGATACACAAATCAAACGTTTACTTCCCTATCCCATCGTTATGGCGTTACTGCCAGCGCTGGGTTTTTATATAGGTACAACCAAGGTTGGCTGGAGTATCTCCGGTGTCGAGACGGTGCGGATCACCGAGGGTAGCGCGATTCCGCTGGTTGTACTTTTTTACCTGGCGTTGCTTGGCGCCGTGATATTTATCGGGTTGATGCTGGACTGGATGTCGCAGACCTATCAGACCGTATCGTTTCCAATCAAGGGTGTGGTGTTGATGGGCTATGCCTGTACGCCGGTATTTCTGGCTGGCGCTTTTGCCGCCTATCCGATTTGGTGGCTGGATATTATACTGGCGATCGCAGCGTCCACCTACGCCATATACCTGGTGTACGTGGGGGTGCCGGCGATGATGAAAGTACCCTGGGACAGGGGTTTTCTATACGCCAGCGCGGTGTTTACCGTGGCGCTGGTCTACGTGGTTGTAGTGCTGGTCGGCACCGCAATTATCTGGGAGTATATCGCGACACCGGTGTTTGTCGATTGACCCTGGACTGCCACCGGGTCGCTAAAATTCAGGAAGTGCCGATGAAGTTGTTGCATACGATGTTGCGAGTGGGGAATCTGGAACGCTCCCTGACGTTCTATAACGAACTGTTGGGAATGCAGTTGTTGCGCAAAACGGATTTTCCAGAGGGGCGTTTTACCCTGGCATTTCTCGGCTACGGGCCCGAGTCTGAAAACACGGTGCTGGAGTTGACTCACAATTGGGACACCGACAGCTATACGCTCGGCAACGCTTACGGGCATATAGCAATCGGTGTCGAGGACGTCTACGCGACCTGTGCGGCGATCAAGGCCAAAGGCGGCAACGTGGTGCGCGAGCCCGGTCCGATGCAGCATGGCACGACCGTATTGGCGTTTGTGGAAGACCCGGATGGGTACAGGGTTGAATTGTTGTCACTGCGGCGCCAGTGACGGGCGGCGCCAGCGACCCGGCTTTCAGTCGCCGTCCACCAGCAACGGCCCTACGCCGCGCTTCGACCGCAACCAGTTGAGACTCTCAGATACCTGAGGCACTCGCACGATCCTGCGTTCCAGGCGAAATTTTCCCGGGTAGTCGAGCAAAAGGATGCCCATTGCCATGGTGAGTAGTCCCTGGCCTGGCAGAAACAGCATCAATGTGCCTCCCAGTAGCAGTACCAGCCCGAGGACGTTTTTGCCTATCAAGACCCCCAGACGGATCGCGGGATGGGTCTCTTTCCATGGACTGGGACGGCGCTTTTCCCGCAAAAAGTAGTCCTCGGGGATGCGGCTGACCAGCCAGGGCAGGCTCAGTAAACTGGCAACAAAAGTAACAATCGACACGCCGGTCATCCATGCCAGAAGTGCGTGGTGCTGGGCAAACCATTCGATCAAGGTGCGTCCAGGGAGTAGGGCAGGGGCAGCAGGGTCACCGCCACCGGTGTGCCCGCGATGACCAGCTGCTGCTGTTGTGCGGCGTCCTGTGTCAGTATCGCCAGTATTTCCTGAGTGGTTGTGTCAGCGGCGGCGGCGAGCACCACCTGGCCGATTTCCTGCGCGCTGCCGACAGTAGTGATCACTGCGCCGGGGCAACACAGGTCAACGGCGTCAACGCACAGACGGTAGAGACGCCGCTTGAGTTTACCCAGGTACTGCATGCGGGCCACAATTTCCTGGCCCGTATAGCAGCCTTTTTTGAAACTGACCGCGCCGAGGGCCTGATAATTCAGCATTTGCGGCACAAATTCCCCGCTGGTAGCAGGACCAACAGCGGCAAACCCGGCGCGCACGTCGAGCAGTTGCCAGAACGGCAATCCCACCGCGGTAGCGTTTGTGGCAAGTTTGCGCCAGACAGCCGCAGCGTTCGCCTGGGGAACGACAACGATAAACCGCTCCGGGTCGATACGGATCAGGGTGGCCAGCTCCCCCTGCACGGTTTGGTTGGTGGCCTTGGGTATGTCTGTAAATAGCGCGGCGAGGGCGGTTGATGGATCGGGTCCGGCAACCCCAAATTGTCGATAATCGCCACTGCAGTCAAGCACAGCGGTTTTTGAGAATACCGCGTATTTACTCAGGGTGGTGATGGTTGGCGGCACCAGTTCGCGATGCATCAACATCAGTATCTGGTCCACGTCCCCCGCATCGGGGCGGAATGTGATGAGGCGAAAGCTGGTGGTGACGCGACCTTTGAGATTACAGACTGCACCGGGGATGCTGTTATTTGCCGTGAGTGCGTTCACATCGCAGGTCACCTGCCCCTGCAGAAATTTGGCGCTTTGCGCACCGTTGAGAGATAACAGGCCCTGATCGCCAATATCTGTTAGTGTCGTTGCGGTGCTCAAAGTGGCGTAGTCGTTCGCCGTTTCGCCGAACGAAACAATGAGATTGCTATCGAAGCGTCCGCCCTGCTGGGCGAGAAATTGATGCCAGCTATTCATAAGCGCCAGAGTAAATCAGGATCGACATGGTAATCAGTTGTAGGTTGCAGTGCCACTATAATTGGATCGCGCCCGGTTGGCGATCCTGCCATCGTATGCATCTGAAATTGACCCGTGCGGATGCTCGGACCCGCTGCCAGAGACAGGACCGGAAAAGCGGCCGCGCTTAGCGTGGCTGCAGCTGAAGTGGGACTGCGATTTTAGTAAGATGGCTACCTTGGTTATACAAACCGATAGTTATACAAACCGATGGTAATATTTCCCGTGGAACGGTGTCTGTAATGGAGCGCAACAAACTTTTCTGGGCCAGCCGTCGCGGTATGCTGGAACTCGACCTGATACTGCAGCCCTTTGTCGATCAGATATACCCATCGCTGTCGGCGGAGGACCAGGCGCGGTACGTCCAGTTGCTGACCTGCGAGGATCAGGATCTATTCGGCTGGCTGATGCAACAGCACACACCCGCGGATGCGGAGACGCGCCGTATTGTCGATATTATTCGCGCTGCCCGTGAACGCCAGTCTTGAGATCAAACTGCAACCGTCCCGCTATTACCTGGCCTTGTTAGGGCTGGTATATGCAGTGAGCGCCGGTTTGCTGCTGCTTCTGTCCCTGCCCACGGCGTTGCGGTGGGGGCTGTTGGGAGGGCTGGGTTGCGGGCTGCTTATGGCGTTACACCGCATGCGTTCGGTGGGGTCGGTCGAACGTCTGGCCTGCTACGGTGGGCGCTGGTCGGTGGTGCGGTCGGGCCGCACGTGGCCGCTGCGTCAATGCGACATCGCGTACTTTAGCAATTGGCTGATCGTGCTCAGAATAAACGAAACGGGTCGGCGCGCCACGCGCCTGCCGGTGTTTCGCGACAGCTGTAGTAGGGGGGACGATTTTCGTCGCCTCGCGCTGTGGTTGCGAACGGTCGGACCTGGTTCGGGAACTGCCGGCTAGACAGGATCAATTTTTACTGACGATAATTTCCTGGTCGGCGAAATTCATGGGCACCAGAATGGTGTCTTTCGCCACGGGGGAGGCGTCCGGGTAATCGAGGGTGAAGTGCAGGCCGCGGCTTTCCTTGCGCAGCAGGGCAGAGCGAATCATCAGGTCGGCAACCACTGCCAGGTTGCGCAGCTCCAGCAGATCGGCGCTAATCTTGTAATTGCTGTAGTACTCCTGAATTTCCCGTTTGAGCATATCGATGCGATGGGCGGCCCGCTCCAGGCGTTTGCGGGTGCGCACGATGCCCACGTAGTCCCACATAAAGCGTCGCAATTCGTCCCAGTTGTGGGAAATCACCACATCTTCGTCCGAGTGGGTGACGCGGGTGGCATCCCATTCCTTGACATAATTAGGTTTTTCTATGTGCGCGATACGGGCGTTAATACTCGCCGCTGCGGAACGGGCAAACACAATACACTCGAGCAATGAATTGCTGGCCATGCGATTGGCGCCATGCAGGCCGGTGAACGTGCACTCGCCGGCCGCGTAGAGATTTTCAAGATCGGTGTGACCCTGCATATCGACCACAATGCCGCCGCAGGTGTAATGGGCGGCAGGAACCACCGGAATGGGCTCCCTGCAGATGTCGATGCCATATTCCAGACATTGCGCGCGCACGGTTGGAAAATGGTTTTCGATAAAATCAGCGGACTTATGACTGATATCCAGAAACACGCAATCGTTGCCCAGCCGCTTCATTTCGTGGTCAATGGCACGCGCCACGATATCCCGGGGAGCAAGTTCCGCGTCGGGATGGAAGCGGGGCATAAAGCGCTCGCCACTGGCGAGGCGCAATAGGGCGCCTTCCCCACGCAGGGCCTCGCTGACCAGCAATGTTTTCGCCCGGGGGTGAAACAGGCAGGTGGGGTGAAACTGATTGAATTCCATATTGGCAACCCGGCAACCCCGTCGCCACGCCACTGCGATACCGTCGCCACTGGCTCCGTCGGGGTTACTGGTATACAGATACGCCTTACTGGCGCCGCCGGTCGCGAGGGCGACGATTTTGGCCTGAAACAGGCACACTTCGTCGCGGGTTCGGTCCAGCACGTAAGCGCCATTGCAGCGTAATTTGCGGGAGCTGGCGTCCGCCTGTGTGGTGAGGTCGACGATAACGTGTTCGGTGAACACCTGAATATTGGCGTGCTCCAGTACCCGTTCGGCGAGGGTGCCGGATACGGCTTTGCCGGTGGCGTCTGCGGTGTGCAGAATACGCCGATGGTTGTGGCCGCCTTCTTTGGTGAGATGGTAGTCGCCGCTAGCTGCGTCGCGACTGAAGGAGACGCCCTGTTCAATGAGCCAGCGAATAGCTTCGGGACCCTGGGATACAACAAAATGCACCACGTCCTGATGGCACAGCCCAGCACCGGCACGCATGGTGTCCTGTGCGTGGGCTTCGATACTGTCGGCCGGGTCGAGAACGGCGGCAATGCCGCCCTGGGCGAACCAGGTTGAACCGGTGCGCAGCTGGTCCTTACTGATCAGGGCAACGTTGTGGCTGTCGGCCAGGTGTAACGCAAGCGTCATGCCGGCCGCACCGCTGCCAATGACGAGTACATCGTGGTAGTAAGTTTTGTTGCTGTGCACCGCGCGAGTCCCTTAACTCCGGGCCGGGCATGATAGTATAGGCGTCGCTAAAAACCTACATGGCGTCGCCCGGGCGATCGCGAACCAAATGGCGCCTGGATTGTCTAGTCTCACTTGTTTGGCGATAGCCGCGTTTGCGCACAATAAGGATAAGGGGATGTAAATGGGTGTAGACAAACCCCAGGATTCGGACAATGAGTTGGTCGTTCGCGTCCAGAAAGGCGACAAGCGAGCGTTTGATTTGTTGGTATTGAAATATCAGTACAAGGTGCAGGCCATTGTGGGCCGTTTTGTGCGCGATCGGGATGAGGTCGCCGATGTGGTGCAGGAAGCGTTTATCAAAGCCTACCGCGCCATCCATAATTTTCGCGGTGACAGTCAATTTTATACCTGGATGTACCGCATCGCGGTCAACACGGCGAAGAATTATCTGGTATCCCGTAACCGCAGGCCGCCGAGTAACGACGTCGATGTGGACGACGCCGAATTTTTTGGAGGAGGCGACTCCCTGCGGGATGTGGATTCCCCCGAGAACCTGCTGGCGCGGGATCAACTGGAACAGGTGGTGGATGACGCCATCAAGAATTTACCGGAGGACCTGCGCACGGCTGTTACGCTGCGGGAATTTGATGGGCTGAGCTACGAAGATATCGCGGCGGTCATGGACTGCCCGGTGGGAACGGTGCGTTCGCGAATTTTTCGCGCGCGGGAAGCTATTGAAATACAAATAAAATCACTGCAGGATGGGTTGCTGTAATTTGTTGAACCTTTTTGCAGCTGGCCGGTCTGATTAGCCAGACGAGAGACGCCAGACCGTGCAAGTTGGCGAAAAATTGTGCACAGTACCTGCGCCGACCCTGCTCTCAACGGAGTGTTTTACAACGTGCCACCTTTGACGACACCGCTATTGAGTCTGACTAAAAAGGTAAAAAATCAATGAGCCAGCCTGATAACAATGTCCGTGAGTCCTTATCCGCGTTAATGGATGGAGAAGCAAACGAACTGGAGGCCCGCCGCGTTTTACACGCCCTGTCTACCGATACGCAGTTGCGGGACTCCTGGCATCGTTATCAGATGGCCTCGCAGGCGATGCGTCGCGAACTGCCGGTACAGCTGGTGGATTTTTCCAGCCAGATCAGCGCGGCATTAGAAGCTGAAAAGTTATCCACAGGCGCGCTCGATACGGTCAAAAAGTTTCTTTCTCCCGTCGGGCGGGCTGCCATCGCGGCGTCCGTTGCGGTGATCGCGATTGTGGCCAGTCAGCACCTCTATTTCAATGCCGCGACCTCCGATCTGGGGGGCGACGCGCTGGCCGAGGCGACGCCTGGCGCCAGTGGCGAATACCGCGCTGAATACCAACTGCCGGCCGGGTTTCAGGCGCCCATGGTCAGCGCGCGCAATGTCAGCACCGGGGCTGGTGCCAGCGCGAATGAACCTCGGGCGCTGCTGGTGCTGGATCAACCGCGCCCAGACGCCTTGACCGAGCGACAAATAGAGCACTATCTCAACCAGATGATGCAGGCCCATACGGAGCAGGCATCGCTCAATTCTAGCCAGGGTATGCTGCCTTTTGCGCGTCTACCGCAACAGCAGGATGGCCGCTGACGCCCGTTTATTGCACCTGATTCGAGGGGAGCCTGTGCGCTTGCAGCGATGGTTTGCCGTGGCTGCGATGGTGTTTTGCGTGGTCGCAGGATCCACCTGGGCGGCGGGCGACAAAAACTCCGTGGAGGGTTTGCTGGCGCAAATGGCGGAGGCGGGTCGCGCCCTCAATTATCGCGGAACCTTTACCTACGAATATGGCGGTGCTCTCAAGGCGATCAGGATAGTTCACGGCGTAAAGAATGGACGTGAGTTTGAACGCCTCGTCCACCTCAATGGTACGCATCGCGAAATTATCCGGCAGGGTAACGCCGTTGATTGCCGACGCATCGGTGATCTGTTGTTGCGCGGTGAGGCGCCTGGCGTCAGGGACGGGACTTATCGGCCTCTTGCGGGGTACTACAATTTATTTCACCGCGGTGAAGATCGAATTGCGAATCGCCAGATAACCGTTATCCATCTGGTGCCAAGGGACGAGTTTCGCTACGGTTATATCGCGGGGCTGGACGCCCAAACCGGGTTATTGATGCAGCTGATTCTGGTGGGCAACGGGGACCGGGCGCTGGAGCGTTTTCAATATACGGACATTGAGATAGGCGCGGAGATTAGCGAGGCGGAGTTGATCGCTGCTGAGGCAAACCAGTCTGTTGCCGAACTGGACGGCAGGCCCTGCAATACCCGCACAACGGATGTCGCCACGCAAGTATCGCCAGAGGTTGCGTGGCGCGGTAACTGGATTCCTCCCGGGTTTGTGCGGGCGGGGGGGGCGGATTCCGGCAACAGGACGCAGTCAGCGCTGTATACCGATGGCCTGGCGGCTTTTTCAATTTTTGTAGATGCGAAGCCGCCCCCTGGTGTACCGGTGGTACAGGCGCAGCGCGGCGCCACTGTGGCGCATATGTCCCGGGTCACTTTTGCGGGGCAACCCTACAACATCTGTGTGGTCGGGGAAATTCCCAAGTTAACAGCCCAGCGCATCGCCGAGTCCGTACAGCTGGGACCGTCAGGCATTGGCAATGATTGAAGAAAAGGGAACTATCGTGGCGTGCGGTGTCGACCACATCTGGGTGGAAACCATACAGTCCTCGGCCTGCGCGACCTGCGCCGGTGAGCGGGGTTGTGGTCAGCGTTTGTTGAGTAAATTAACCGGCAAAACGACGCTGATCCGCGTGCTGACGGGCGCCCATACTAACCGCTCACTGCGCGCGGGTGATACCGTCACCATCGGTATACCGGAAAATGTCGTGGTAACAGGATCGTTGTTGGTGTACGCCGCACCGCTAGCGGGTTTACTGGGCGGTGCCTGGTTTGGTCAGCGTCTGTTGGTTGACGATATCTGGGTGGCGATGATGGCGGCCGCGGGGCTATTCACCGCTGGCGCTGCGGTGCGTTTTTGTGCCTGGCTGACCCGCAATCGGAGCGCTATACAACCTATCCTCCTGTCAGGCCAGGGCGCGGCGGCGCGCCCTACGGAGGGGCAGGGACATCATTTACACATGTCGTAGCGTTGGGGGTTGATATTTAGGTTCTGCGTAACTATTTAGTCACCCGTGTTGCCCTAATTTTGTATGCGAGGCTGTTGTCAGGAGGCCTGGAAAGATGATGAGAAAGTGTTGTACGGCTCTGGTGCTGGGGTTTGCCTGGATGGCGTCGTTCGCTGCCGAGCTACCGAATTTTACGCAGCTGATTGAGGAAAACTCACCGGCCGTGGTAAAAATAAATACCGTAGAAAAGACGTCGCTGCGCCGCGGGCAACAACTGCCGCCGGATATGCCGGATATTTTTCGCGATTTTTTCGAACAGCGACGTATGCCCCAACGCAAGGCGTATTCGATGGGCTCCGGTTTTATAATTTCCCGGGACGGCTACATTTTAACCAATAACCACGTGATTGACGGAGCCAGCGAGATCAACGTGCGGTTGATTGACCGTCGCGAATTTCCCGGCACGGTGGTGGGCGTCGACCCGCGCTCGGATCTCGCATTGATAAAAATTGACGCGCGGGAGTTACCCGCTGTCAAACTGGCGGCAGCCGATACGTTAAAAGTTGGCGAATGGGTGGTGGCAATCGGCTCGCCCTTTGGGCTGGATTACTCGGCGAGCGTGGGCATCGTCAGCGCTATCGGCAGGAGTATTCCCACCGAGCGGGGCGAGGATTATGTCCCTTTTATTCAGAGTGACGTGGCGATCAACCCCGGCAACTCCGGCGGTCCGCTATTTAATCTTGCCGGCGAGGTGGTTGGCATCAATTCGCAAATCTATACGCGCTCGGGCGGCTCGATCGGGCTGTCGTTTGCAATCCCCACTAGCGTGGCTAAGGAGGTGGTCGCCCAGTTGAAGAGCAAGGGTCGGGTAGATCGTGGCTGGTTGGGTGTGTATATACAGGACGTCGATCGGGATCTGGCAAAATCTCTGGGCTTGAGCAAGCCCCAGGGCGCGCTGATCGCCCAGGTTGAAAAGGACGGACCGGCGGAGAAAGCGGGTATCAAAGCGGGCGATGTGGTGGTCGAGTTTAATGACCAGCCGATCGAGGACGCCAGTGATTTGCCCCACACCGTCGGGCTGATGTCGCCGGGCAGCAAAGCAACGGCGGTACTCATGCGCAAGGGTCGCCAACGTGAGGTGGCAGTGCAGGTGGGCAAGCGGCCAGGAGAGGATGAACCCCCAACTTTTGCCGCGAACGCCGCTGGTGACCGCATCGGGCTGGAAGTCGAGCCGGTGGAAGACGATGTGCGACAGAACTGGAACATAACCGGGGGAGTGGCCATTCGGCGGGTCTATCCCGATACCCCCGGCGAGGTTGCCGGCCTGCAACCTGGTGATGTCATAGTGCAGCTCGGGTACAAGGTCATCTCCGACATTAACGATTATCACCAGGTACTGGCTGAGTTGCCCGATGATACCCCCGTGGCAATGCGTTTTTTCCGGCGGGGCAGGTCAATCTTCCGCACCATTGAAATAAATTGATGGTTGTCTTTCCGCCCGTACCCAGGGGGCGTTCGTAGCGCCTCCGGGGCAAATGCGCTAGACTTCGCGTCGTCGCGCATCCCGCCCCATTGTTACGGAACGAAACCATCAACGTGCCCACCCTCAATCATATTCGAAATTTTTCGATCATCGCCCATATAGACCACGGAAAATCCACCATCGCGGACCGCTTTATTCAGTTTTGCGGTGGTCTGGAAGACCGCGAGATGGCGGCCCAGGTGCTCGATTCCATGGATATCGAGCGCGAGCGCGGCATTACTATCAAAGCGCAGAGCGTGTGTTTGAACTACACCGCCCTGGACGGCAACACGTATCAGCTGAATTTTATCGACACACCGGGCCACGTGGATTTTTCCTACGAGGTTTCCCGATCGCTGGCGGCGTGCGAAGGCGCACTGCTGGTGGTAGACGCGGCCCAGGGGGTGGAGGCACAGTCAGTTGCCAACTGTTACACGGCAATCAACCTGGGTCTGGAGGTGATTCCAGTGCTCAACAAGATCGATCTGCCCCAGGCGGAACCGGAGCGGGTGGCTGCGGAGATCGAAGATATCATCGGCCTTGATGCCAGCGAGGCGGTACACTGCAGTGCAAAAACAGGTTTTGGCATACAGGCGGTCCTCGAACAACTGGTGGCCCGCATACCGCCGCCACAGGGGGATGTTAACGCGTCCTTGCAGGCGCTGATCATCGATTCCTGGTTCGACAATTATCTGGGTGTGGTGTCACTGGTCAGGGTGATGCAAGGCACTTTGCGCTCCAAAGACAAAATTATATCCAAGGTGATTGGCAAAGCGTACACGGTTGATGCGGTTGGTGTTTTTACCCCCAAGCGCAGGGAAACCGGAGTGTTGCGTGCCGGCGAGGTCGGGTTCCTGGTGGCGGGTATCAAGGACATTCACGGCGCACCGGTGGGGGACACGTTTACCCATGCCCGCACTCCCGAAGTGCCGGCGTTACCGGGTTTCGAGAAGGTCAAGCCGCAAGTTTACGCGGGTATGTTTCCGGTCAGCTCCGATAATTTCGAAGATTTTCGCGATGCTCTTGGGAAATTGACCCTCAACGACGCATCGCTATTTTACGAACCTGAAAGTTCCGATGCGCTGGGTTTTGGTTTTCGCTGTGGTTTTTTGGGTCTGTTGCACATGGAAATTGTGCAGGAACGTCTGGAGCGCGAGTACGACCTGGATCTGATCACTACCGCGCCAACAGTTATATACGAGGTGATGACTACTCGCGGTGAATGTGTGTACGTATCCAATCCCTCCAGTTTGCCGGACGCGGCCACCGTCGACGAAATACGCGAACCCCTGTGCGTAGCCAACATTCTGGTACCAAAGGACCATCTGGGAAGTGTCATTACCCTGTGCGTAGAAAAACGTGGGGTACAAAAAGATATGCAGTTTTCAGGGAAACAGGTATCGCTGAGCTACGAGTTACCCATGAACGAAGTGGTCATGGATTTTTTCGATCGGTTGAAATCGGTGAGTCGCGGGTTTGCGTCTCTGGAATATAATTTCGAACGTTTTCAGGCCGCGCCGCTGGTCAAACTGGATATTTTGATTAACGGGGAGAAAGTGGATGCGCTGGCGCTGATCGTGCACCGGGATCAGGCGCAACAAAAAGGGCGATTAATTACCGAAAAAATGAAAGAATTGATTCCGCGACAGATGTTCGATGTGGCAATTCAGGCGGCGTTGGGTGGGCATATTATTGCGCGCACCACGGTCAAGGCCTTGCGTAAAAATGTGACGGCAAAATGTTACGGTGGCGACATCACTCGCAAAAAGAAATTGTTGGAGAAACAGAAGGCCGGCAAGAGGCGCATGAAACAGGTGGGGCGCGTAGAAATTCCTCAGGCGGCATTTCTGGCGGTACTGCAAACGGACAACGGCTAATGGCGTCGAGCCAGGCAATGAGCACCGAATAATAAAGGATATTCCGCTATGAATATTGATTTCCCGTTGCTGCTGGTTGTGCTTACCGCCGTTGCGGGGTTGGTGTGGCTGCTGGATAAGCTGGTGCTGCGCAAACGCCGCCACGACAAAGGCGGTGACGGCGCTGCGGTCCCCTTTTATGTGGAATTTACGGCACCGTTTTTCCCGGTCCTGCTGGTAGTGTTAATCCTGCGATCCTTTATTGTCGAGCCATTCCAGATTCCCTCAGGGTCAATGATTCCTACGCTACGTATCGGGGATTTTATCCTGGTCAACAAGTTCGCCTACGGTTTACGCCTGCCGGTACTGGGTACCAAGGTGGTGGATATCGGGGAGCCACAACGGGGCGATGTAATGGTATTCTTTCCGCCTGGAGACGATCGCTATTTTATCAAAAGAGTGATCGGGTTACCGGGCGACGAGATTCAGATACTGGATAATAATCTATATGTTAATGGGGCCAAGATGCCACAGATGTTGGCAGGCGATGTCGGCGAACAGGAGCTCGGCTATCGGACCATGGAAGAAAACCTCGATGGCAAGGTGCATTTGATGCGTAAGCGTATTCCACCGACCGCATTTGGGCGCAATGTAACCAGGGTTGTTCCCGAAGGACATTATTTTATGGTCGGTGATAATCGGGATAACAGTTACGACAGTCGCGCCTGGGGGCCGGTCCCAGAGCAAAATATTGTCGGCAAGGCCTTTCTGGTGTGGATGCACTGGGAAAGCCTGTGGAGCCTGCCGGGGTTTGACGGCGCGGGGAAAATTCACTGAGGTGGTTCGTACCAGGACAATCGGGAGGGTACTACGATGAATGGAAGATATCAGCAGGGTATGTCGTCTTTGAGTATGCTTGTTCTGCTCGCTGTGATTGGCTTTTTTCTGACGGCGTTATTCAAATTAGGCCCGCTTTATCTGGATAATTATTTCGTGTCGGCTTCAATCAACTCCTTAAAAAACGAAAAAATCCACGAAATATCCGATCAACAAGTAAGACGTATTCTGGATAAACTGTTCACCATAAACGGGGTGCGGGACATCACCGCGCGAGAAGTCAAGGTCGATCGACAAAAAACCCGTACCCTGGTCATCATGGCGTACGAAAAACGGGTGCCATT